>CAYNQH010000019.1:0-1223 GCA_964399255.1 uncultured Methanosarcinales archaeon
CTCTTTTATATCCTGGATGCATCCTTGTTCAGAAGGCTTTTTGTAGACCAAAAAATCACGTGCCTGCATCAGGCCTATTATATCCTCGCTGGTGTTGGTATAAATTTCTGAGAACACCCCTACCCTGACACTATGCAGACCTGTTGCATTGAACGCCAACCCCACAAGGAAGATTATAAAAAGAGGGCCTAAGATGACTATCAAGGCAGAGGTCCTTGACCGCAGGAGAAGCCTGAAGTTCCTCTTGACAAGCTCAAATATCAGTGCGAAGGGATTCATCCCATCACCTCTTCTATTGCATGGTCTATCATCTCTTTAGGCCATTGGTTTAGAAGCAGCACCTGCTCGACCTTCTTAGGAGGGATGTTCTTCATCAGGCATTTCTCAACATACTTCTTGAGCGCATCATAGTCTTTCTGGTTGACCCTCTTTTTTTTGGTGAGAGCCTCAAAGACTTCGTCAAGACTTGGCTTGTTCACAGATACATCAAGTAGTTTCTCATCATGCTTCTCTATGAAGTGAAGTATCTGACGCAGGACAGTCGCAGCTTTAGGGGAATACATGACCAGCTGGTTGTCCCTCTTAGCGATATGGACTACCTTGAGATTATGCGCTTCAAGGTCCCCTATTATCTTATCATAATCGCCAGGGAAAGACTCAAGGATGATCTCCTCATTCTTTGAATAGAGATCCTTCAGCTTCTGAGGGGAGTCGACAACAACTATCTCTCCCTGATAAAGTATGCTTACCTTATTGCACACCGGCTCTATCTCGCTCAAAAGATGGGATGATACTATTATTGTAGTCCCCTGATCATGGATCTTTTTTATCAGCCGCCACATATGGCGCCTTAATGTAGGGTCAAGCCCTTGGGTGGGTTCATCCAATATCAATATTTCAGGATCATGCATCAATGCGCACGCGAGGTCAAGGCGTCGCTGCATACCTCCGGAAAGGTTCTGAGCCAGCACTTTCCTGGATTCCTTAAGCTCGACCAGGTCGATAAGCCTGCCTATATTCTCCTTGATCCTCTTGCCAGAGACACCATACATCCTTCCGAAATATCTCATGTTCTCCTGAACGCTTAGCCGCCCATAGAAACAGTTATCCTGTGTAGCAAACCCGAATATCCTCCTGACCCTCTTAAAATCGATCTCTTTGCCCTCAAATAGTATGCTGCCGAAGTCAGGCTTGTAGAAGCCTATCAAAAGCCTTAAGAGGGT
>CAYNQH010000019.1:1233-6852 GCA_964399255.1 uncultured Methanosarcinales archaeon
CTCGTCCATGTAGATCATCCGCAGCAACGTGCTCTTTCCGGCGCCGCTCGGCCCTATTATGCCAAAGAAGTCTCCTTTCTTCACATTGATGTTCAGATCCTTCAATACTTCAACATCATCGAAGGATTTCCTTACACCCCTAAACTCTATTAGAGCTTCATCTACCATAAAACAGTAAAGACAAGAATTCTTTATAAATAATTTAATGTTAACTTTAAAAGGGTAAAAGGGTAAAACAGCAAGTATAGAATATCCTGACCAAATGGATATCCTGACCAAAAAACTTAAATAATGATAAGACAAAAGAATATTATGGACAAACAAAATCTGGACCGTGTATCATTTTTTATCCTTTCTCTTATCTTTATCTTCCTGATGGCCCTTATCTCTGCATCTGCTCTGACAGAACAGCAGTTGAATTCCCAGGAGCCGGGAACAGCAAAGGCAAGCGGCGGAACAGTATATGACATCGTTCTTGTAGGCGTCACAGAGAAAGGAGATGCCTGCGGGATATCTGTTAATGGAATGATCAGCTGGATCGAAGTAGATCAGGAAGATACTATAAACGGCCTTAGGATAAAGGTATTAAAAGCCCTTCCGGTCAGGAACCAGCTTAAGGACAAGGATGTATGCCATGTATTCCTATACGGTGTCTCTGACTATAGTGCAAGGCCTGCTGCAGATGAGACTCAACAGAGGCAAAGCGAGCAGGAGCCTATCGGTGAAGCAGAAGAGAATGAAAAAAAAGCGACAAATGAAGAAATCAAGCAAGAGATCCCTGTAGATATAAAGCTTTACAAGAGCACATGCCAGAGCAGCAAGTCAGAAAAAGAATCCCACTTCGGCAGGTGCGATGCATCAAGGTGCGGAGATATGAAGATGGTGGACTGTGTCTCAAGATCATTCTTATGGCTCTTCAAGAGATCATCCGAAATATGCATGGATGATTATGAGACTCACTGCGCAGAAAACCCGGAATGCGACGCAGGATATTCAGAGGTCTCAAAAGCCGAATGCTGATACCTCTCTTACCCTTCTCTGTCATAACCCATCTTTCCTGACCTTATCTTATATCTCTTACCGAAGATATTGCTTGTGAGTTCTGCCAAGGCATATCCATCTCTTTGCCTTAGTTCTATCATGATTGTATCTCCTGGGATGAGGCCTGGAGGATAGTTCTGGACAGGATGGTTGAGCTTCTGCCTCAGGATTATACTCATATAAGGGATAGTAGAAGTGTCTCCCCCCATGAAATCAGTGCCATAATACCTGCCTTCATAGACAAGGACAGAAAGGTCTGCAGGGTCTGAATATGGCAGGTTAGGGACTAAGACAAACTCCTTGGGAGTCTCAGGATGCCTGAAGTTCCACTCTATCACATTAGTGATCTTCCTTATCTCTTCCTCTAGCGTACCAAGTGCCATGATAACCCCCCATGATCCATTCTTCACGCTTCAAAAAATGCTTCAAAACATAAGAACCTCTTTTTGCCCAAACTTAAGTGATCAGCAGGACTTATATATTATGTATAGATTAGGTATAGATATAAAAAACTATCCTTTCCCGCTCTTGTCATCCTTCTGGCCTCTCTTGAGAAGCAGGACATTGAAATCTATCTTACCCTGGGCTATGCTGCGCTCTCCGGTTAGATCAAACCCTTTCTCGACAGCTATGGCTTTAAGACTCTCAGGATTATTGGTCAATATGCATATTGTCCCTTTCTTCTTCAGGACGAATTCAGCCTGGTAGAAGAACTCTCTCAAAAGCTTCTCAGAATCCTTGAGGTCTATCTTCTTGGAGAAGAAGAACCTCGTGACTATCTTGTCTATATACTGCTTATCAAACTTGGTATCCAGCCATTCGACTTCTGTCCTGCTGAACCTTATCGCCTTATTTATGCCTGCAACCTTGGCGTTCTTCTTTGCAGACACTATATGGTTGTTCTTCTCATCATAAGCATATATCTCTGCCTTTGCATCAAGGTCTATCTTCTTGTCTATCTTCTCAAAGAACTTATCAAAATCAAAACCTTTGAAGACCTTGAAATTTATGAATGAGAACTTTGTCCTGCTGTGATAGTTTACAGGGAAACCTGTAGCATATAATGCTGCCTCTATAGGTATTATCGAAGGCCCGCAGAAAGGGTCAAGCAGCACATCTTTCCTGGTGTAATCAGCTATCCTGAGAAGCGAGTAAGCTACATTTGACTTGATGACCTCTGAATGGGTAAAGACCCTATATTCCCTCTTGCTCAAGTCAACCTGGTGACCTGCAAAATCTATCCCTATGTAGCACCTATCTTGGTTTATGAATATGTATATTACAACTTCTGGCTGTTCAAGGCTTACCTTGAAGTCAAGGACTCCTCCTACTTCTTCCTCGACCTCCTTTGACTCAAAGCTATGCTCCCCTCTTCTCTTGCATGTGACCCTTACCTTAGTCTCTTCCCCTATAAATCCTGAATAGTCAAGGCTTTTTGCCTTCTTGACTATCTCCCCGACAGACTTGAAGCTGAATCTTGCAAGAAGGAGGAGTATATTCTTGACAGACTGGGCCTTATAGCAGAGGGTGCAGAGGTCTTTCATATCCTTTATAGGGAAGATCAGTGCAGAATCCTCTATCTTACCTTCTGATCCTATCAGTTCCTCTATCTCTATCTTCGAGACATCTTCAGTGCCCTTGTTTAATATCGCCAAGCCTTCCATATGCCTGAGAAAAAGAATGGCTTTTATAAAGCTATCTCTGCTTCCGAGGCGGACCTGCAGCGAATATGTCTGCTATATCCCCGTTTATCCTGTTCTCCAGATCCTTATCTGCGAAGACTGAGTCTGGGAAGAGCCCGAACATATTTGACATAAGGCTTTCTATCTTCATCCTTAAAAATGAGGAGATCTCAGATGTGTAGACATCAACATGCCTTATCAATGTTATGTCCAGCTCGTCCTCCTTCCCTACAATGCTTTTCTCTTCAAAATAGTGCTTTCTCAGACGGCCATCCCTGTCAAAATGGTACCACACGCTGGTTCCAAAATCATCCCCGATGATTATCTTTTCAGGAGAGACTGTCAGGAAATTCCTGTCTACCTTCTCCATAAGAGAATAGTATAGGTCTACATTTCCTTTCCCATAGTTCCTATTATCTTTCATTTCTAATCCCCCTAAATGCCCTGAGTAAAAAAGCGAAAAGAGCAGATATTTAAAGCTTGCTAAACCCCTTATCTGCTGTTTATATAACTGCAAGATATATAACTGCAAGAATCTGCTCTATCCTTGTTATCTCTTGATAAAAAGACCGCACCAGCACCTGCCCTGCGTCTTCCAGGTCTCATGTATCTTGAAATTGCATGGGCAGAGCAATAGAAGATCCTCTTCTTCCTTCCCTGTCCTGAGCCGGCATGGACAGTACTTAAGACCAGAATCCTCCTCTATCTTGAGCAGACCTTCAAGTATAAAATCTACATGTGCCTTGTCAGGGTTCAGGACAAAATCATTATCTTTCGTGAATTCCGCAAATGCCTGCCTTATCTCTTCCTTTTCCATCTTTCAAGCTCCCTTTATCCCGATCGCTATCCTCATCACTGCTAAAGCTTCTGACCTGTCAATCTTCACATAAACATTCTTCTGCTGGCATGTTGGACATGTCTCCGGCCCTGCAATCCCATAATGTATATCATTGCATACTGTGCATCTCCAAAACTGTTTTTCCATCATCGCACCTCCATGATCCTAAGATAATATCGCTAAGGGACAATATCATTATGAGGTAATATCATAATGATATAATCTCACTAGCAGGTTTCGCAGATATTAAGCACCTGCTTTCCCTTACTTCCATACCTATATAATGTTATACCTTTGCACTTAAGGCTGTAAGCGAGCAGGAATACATCTCTTGCATCCTCAATCCTCGCATTATTAGGGAGGTTGACTGTCTTCGATACAGCATTATCTGTGTTGAGCTGGAATGCCGCCTGGATCCTCACATGCTGATCAGGAGGTATGTCCAATGCTGTTACAAATACCTTCCTCAAAGCAGGAGGTATCTCCTTCAGATGCTGGACAGAAGACAAATTGCTTACCTTCTGCCTTATCCCCCAGTATCTCTCTTTCTTTGCCCTTGCAGCAAAGATAGGATGGGACTCGAACATCTTCTTTCCGCCAAGGATCTCCCTATGATAATTAAGGGCAAAATTAGGCTCAATGCCTGATGAGACTCCTGCAATCATGCTTATGGATCCTGTCGGGGCTATAGTTGTTACTGTAGCATTCCTCATATGCCTGTACTTCTTTGCAAGCCTGCTCTTCTTGAATCCCGGGAAAGAGCCCCTGATCCTGCCTATCTCTTCTGAAGCAGCTCTCGCCTCCTGATTTATGAACCTCATCGTCTCTATGGCTGTAAGAACTGCCTCATTCGAGCTGTATGATATGTTGAGTTTCATAAGCATATCAGCGAAGCCCATTATACCCAGCCCTATCTTCCTGTTTTCAAGCGTCATCCTCTCAATCTCTTTGAGAGGGAACCTGTTAATGTCTATCACATTATCAAGGAAGTGCACTGCTTTCCTTACTGTCTGCCTCAGCTTTTCCCAATCGACCTTATCATCTTCTATCATATTGACCAGGTTGATAGATCCGAGGTTGCATGATTCATATGGGTATAAAGGCTGCTCACCGCAGGGATTTACCGCATCGAGGCTGTCTTTAAGAATGTTCTTCCTGTTTATCTCATCTATGAATATAACTCCCGGCTCTCCGCCAGCCCAGGCATTCCTGACTATCGCATCGAATATCTTCCTTGCCATCATCCTGCCTGATTTCTTCCCTGTCCTGGGGTTTATGAGATCAAACGATCTTCCATGCATCACTGCCTGCATGAACCTATCTGTTATGGCTACGCTTATGTTGAAGTTATGGAGTTCGCCTCTATCTTTAGCAGCTATGAACTCCATGATGTCCGGATGGTCAACACGGAGAAGGCCCATATTTGCACCGCGTCTCTTGCCGCCCTGCTTTATTATGTCTGTTGCCTTATCAAATATCTTCATGAAAGACACAGGGCCGGAAGCTATGCCTTTTGAGGAAGAGACAATATCATCTCTAGGCCTTATCTGTGAGAAAGAGAAACCTGTGCCTCCTCCGCTCTTATGTATCAATGCCATATCCTTAAGAGTCTGGAATATAGATCCTATAGAGTCCTCTAGAGGAAGCACGAAACACGCAGAAAGCTGGCCGAGATCAGTCCCTGCATTCATCAGGGTAGGGGAATTAGGGAGGAAATCAAGATCAGACATCATGCTGTAGAATTCCTTCTCTGCCTTCCTCGGATCAAGGCCGTAATTCTTATCCGCCTTTGCGACATGCCTCGCTACCCGGAGGAACATCTGCTCAGGAGCCTCTTTTATCTTTCCGTCAATACCCCTAAGGAGATATCTTGCTTTAAGAATTTCAATAGCATTCCTGCTGAGCCTATTTTTCGCCATTGTAGTATCTATAAGCGAGGGGATTATATATTAGTTTCTATAGAAAGCCTTATCTTACTTCTTATCCCCATTTCTTCTGCGGCTTGATCTTATTGAGCTCCTGGACAATCTCTTTGATATCATCATCAGACATGCCATG
>CAYNQH010000019.1:6862-10416 GCA_964399255.1 uncultured Methanosarcinales archaeon
CTTCGCATCCCTGCTCCAAGGTCTCGAAATGAGACATTGCGCAGCCAAGGCAATGCATACCATGGTTCATAAGTATCTCTGCTCCTTTCTCTCCGGTCTTCTCAAGGATCTCACGGAAACCCATGCTTTTGGTTATTTTTTTTTCTTCTGCCATGACCTGTGGTTTTAAGGGAAGGTTTATAAATTTTTGCTTAACGCATGTTAAGTCTCTTAATGAAGAAATCCTTTGATCTTTTAATGCCATAATACCTGTAGAACCCAGGTTTTAGGCTTATCTTCTCAATAAGCCTCTTCTTTATTATTGCAGCATCACCTTTCTCAGGCTTCCAGTCATTTATGAGCTTCCTGCTAAACCCTTTTAGGTCTACAGACCTGTTCGGCTTGAAGCCTCTTTTCCTCATCTCCTGCTTGAGAAGCTCATGCCTCTTCCTGATATAAGCCAGCTTATCCTTGAAGAATATCATATGGCCTTTGCCAAGGCAGTACCTTGATGGAACATCCCTAATTATGGGATATATACTGACATAGCCTATAAGCATCAATATCTCATTATATTCTGCTATAAGGTGCTGGTCAGCGAGGCATCCAGGACTTATTATGTTGATCCTTACCATATGATAAGATAAGCAGAAGCGATATAAGAAATTATCCTTTTAGGTCTATCCCAGGTTCCATTATGAACTTGACATTCACATTCTCTGCCTCGAGGGCCTGCTTGGCAGCCATCATGTCATTCTCTTTCCTGAACTCTACCTTGACTGACCAGCTTATTCCTTCTTCATCCTTCTCAAGTATCTTCCCTTTGTTCTCTTCTACAGTGTCAAGGATGATCTTCACCCTCTCCTGTGTCAGGCCTCGGAAAGGTACAGAGATATCAAGCCTGTTGCATAATGCATCTAGCTCATAGCCGCCTTCACTCTTATATGTGCACTTGCCGTCCGGCTGAATCCTTGCAGAGGCAAACCAAGCTATGCTTATTATGACAACAACAGAAAGTATCAATAGCCCTATAGCCATGCCAAGCCTTTCATCAGTCCTGGGATTCTTTGAAGCCTGATGCCTAAAAACCCTCTTTTTGCTCTTATGGCCTCTCATAATGCAAGACTATATTTAAAGTATATAAATATTTTTTGATTATTTCAGCTTCCTATAATTCTTCAAAAGCATGCAGACTGCGAAGATAAACAAGACAGAAGAGACGATCTGAGAAGCGGTAAATATCCCAAAAAGCTTCCATGTGTATAGCCTGAAGGCTTCTATGAAAAACCTGAATGAGGAATACATCGCCAAGGTCCAGTAGAAAAGATATCCGTCAAACTTTATGTCTTTTCTCATCCTCATGAGCATAGCTAATATCAACAGGCCTGCAATCACGGAATATAGCTGTGTCGGGTGGATATATCCCTGCGATGCTTTCCTGAAGACTGCCCAGGGCAGCTCTGAATGCCTGCCCATGCAGCATCCTGCAAGGAAGCAGCCGAAGCGCCAGACAGCCAGGCCGATGGCAAAGCTGAGAGAGAAGACATCAAGATACTGCATGACCTTAAGATCCCTTAGCCTGCAATAAAGCCAGATCGCAGCCATAGAACCTATCAGGCCGCCATATAGCACCAGTCCTGTGCCTGTAAAGTCAAGGAACATAAAAAACCTTTTTGAGATGCTCCAGCTGAACTGCCAGCTCCAAGGCCCGAAAAAATAGAAGAACCTTGCCCCGACCAATGTTCCTGCTATGCCTGCAAGGACATTATAGAAAGTGTGCTTAAGGCTTAGCTTTCGCCTCTCAGCCTCAAAGAGAGCTACCACCATCCCTATGAAAAATGCTGAATAGGAGAATACCCTAAAAGCCTCTATCTTGAACAGGATGAGATCAAAGTAAGGTACAAGAGGTATCTCGAACATAAGGGCAGGATAAGATAGGGATTAATAAAGTTTATCATACTTCACCTTCATCAATAGCAATATTGCAGCAAAGGATATTATCATCAGGTTTGCAACAAAGAAAACAAGGTCTTTGTTCAGCACAGCATAAGCTATCCAGCATAGCAGTCCAAGAGAGATTATCAAAAGGAATCCCATTGACACATCCTGCATCTTCTTTGTCCTGTATGCTTGGGCTATCTGAGGTATATAGCTGGCTGAGACCAAGACTGTCGCGGCCATGGCAAGGATCTCTTTGATCATGCTCTCCCTTCCAGTTCAGCGTGGAACTGCGCAAGATAATCCATGATCACCTGATGTCTCCTCTCTGCGATCATTTTTGCTGTCTCTGTGTTCATCATAGAACTAAGGTGCAGAAGCTTCTCATAGAAATGGTTCAGGGTAGTTCCTTCAGCATCCTTATACGCCTCAAAGCTGTCATGCATCACCGGCATGATATCCGGATCATATATCCTTCTCCCTTTATGGCCCCCATAAGTAAAGGCGCGTGCGATGCCTCTTGCTCCGATAGCATCAAGACGGTCAGCATCCTGCACCACCTTTCCTTCGATCGTCCTCATATCCTGACGCGCTGCATTGATCCCTTTGAAAGACATAGTTGAGATGATCTCGCAAACATGCTCGATGATCTCCTGTTCAACATTTAACCCTTCAAGATGCTGTCTTGCCCTTATCGGCTCTCCAGTCTTGTTGAATTTCCAGTCGTCAACATCATGAAGAAGCCCTGTCAGCTCCACAATGTACAGGTCTGCACCTTCTACCCTGCCGATGCTCATGCCCACTCTCCTTACACAGTCTGAATGTACCCAGTCATGGTCAGAACTTTGGCCTTTCAGAGCTTCCTTTACAAACAGCTCTGTCTGTTCAATAACATATTCTTTTCCAACACCCATGCTTATCACCCCATCACTAATCATTACCTAATCATTACCTAATTACAGATAAGTCAATTTTGTTTATATATTATTGTTACATTTTAGTAATATTTATATATAATTGCCCTATATAGTGTTACATGATAATTGATTACAAAAAAGATAATATAGGCCCTTGCTCCTACAATTTCCGGCTTGGAGAGGTCTTTAAGCACAAGAAGACAGAAAAGGTTATAGACCCAAGCAAGGATATCATGCCGGAGCTTATAGAACTCAAGCTTCCTTATGTGATCAAGCCTGGAGAGTATGTGATAGGCAGGACCATAGAGAGTTTCGATACACCTCTTGATGTGATGTCATTCTACACCATGAGAAGCATAGCGCTTAGGATAGGGCTCAACATCCTCTGCGGGCATAATGATCCAGGGTATAAAGGCAACGCCCTTATGGGCATCCACAACATCTCGCAGAACAGGATAAGGCTGACAAGAGGTATGGAGCTGCTTGCAACAGAGTTTGTCAGCCTCAAAGGAGAAGCTATACCTATCCAGACAAGGTATATGGGGGGAAAGATACTATGAGCGTGCTTGCCTACTCCGAGCTCCTGAAGAGGATCGCAGGAGTTGATGAGAAGAGATTAGAGAAACCTTTCATAATACTCAGCAGGCACAAGACAACAGAGAACAGGCTGAAGATATTGAGAGAGCTTGCAAAAGAAGGGCATAGTACTATAGGCAAACT
>CAYNQH010000020.1:0-5744 GCA_964399255.1 uncultured Methanosarcinales archaeon
AAGATAGGATTTTCATACTGGTCTATGTCCTTCACAGATTCTATATACGCCCTGACAAGGAGATTTATCTCTTTCCATCCTATCCCTAACCAGTGGCTCTCTTCATCTATAGCCCTGATAAGATTGAGATAGTTGTCGAATCCTTCCCTTGATACATAAAGGCCTTGCTGTCCTGTGAATGCGAAACATTCTACATTCTCCCTGTTCCTTTTGAATATCCTTATCCCCTGAGGCACAAAAGCCAGCTCGAGATCATCGAAATGGTTTGTGAGGACATCATCTACAACATGGTAGGCGATGCCTCCGTTAACAGAAGTGTCAAGGTTGTGAAGATTCTCCCATAACCTTCCATTGTTGAGCCGTTTCATCAGTTCAGGTGTGATCGCTTCATGGAAAAAAGAATCAGGGTTTTCAGCTACCATCTGGTATATCAGCGTATTCCCTATCTTATACCCTGGAGCGCCCATGTTATCCATAGATAATGCAGCATTAAGTGCTACAGTGAAGACTTCTTGCAGCTGGCTCTGGGAAATGTATCTTTGTGCCCTATCCTGCATCTGTTCCTTATCCTTTGGGCTTCTCCCGTCGACAGCTTCAAGTATATTCCATGATCTAAGGTTCTGCAGGTCCTGCATTAGAAGGTCTTTCCACTGCTGGTCCTCTTTGGATACAGCTATGTTTTCTAGTTGGGACACAAGAACTCTTCTTCTCTGGATTATCTCAAACTTTCTCTGTTCCGGTAAAATCTCTAGTTCAAAACGCATTTTATCGGGCAGTTAGGCTGTATGTTGAGATATAGCCACTTGACATCCTTTGTGTGGTCACTGCTTACCTTTATCCTTGACAGATATGATCCTGGCTGTACATCAGCAGGGATCTCAGGGAAGAGCCATTTTGCATGCTTCTCGCCTTCTTCAACGTCAATCCCATTGCCCATCCAGTAGAAATCAAGATCAGGGATCCATAAGGATACTCTTGTATCTTCCATGTCTTCCTGGCCGTTGTTGTAGACATTTACCATAAGCTCTGATTCTGAGCCTATGTTCAGAGGGTCTGTAAACCCTAAATAGCCTATCTCTGTGCTGTATAGGCCGACTGCTAGGACAAGTAAGAATAATGCTATCATCCTGTTTTTCATATCCATCTACCCCCTTAAAAATCCCTTAAATAGTACTATTATAAAATAGTAAAGTTATATTTAAATGTTTCTGTTTGGTTGGTTCTGTCCCTGATTATTGCTCAAAGGCTAAGATAATCTATAAATAAAGGTTTAGTGCGTTGCGAGGTGAGATCTGGTGAAAATCAAAGATTTTTGCATCCTGGAAATGCAAGTATTTATATGACCTAAAGGGACGCAGCACTATCGATATCATAGCTGTCATTTTGAAGGCAGTGAAATCAAGCGATAGCGATATTAAGGATATGTTTGTTTTTTAAAGGATTTTCTCTATAGTATCAATAAATTCTTTGGCATCCCTGACCAATTCTTTGGTTATTGACTGGAAAACTAGCTCATCATTGATATTGCCATATTGATGGGCAAGGATATTTCTCATTCCTTTTCCATCTTTTAGCCTTATCGATAGATTCTCGCTTATTATCCCTGCTTCTTTTAATATGATGAATGCTTGGTTTTCTTCTCCAGGAATCCTTAGGCTTTTTTGCCTTATTACCAAGAAGGCTAGATCAACTATGGATTCCACAATCCTCTCAAAATATCTTTCACAGTCAGCTTTGATAAGGTAACTTTTGTTATATTCTTCAAATGAATCTGGGGTTATTGCTGATAGTTCTTCTATATAATCTTGAATCTCTTTTATCTTTGTTTTCACAGCTAAATATTACTTTTCCTGTTTTTTTAATTTCTTTCTGTATCTTTTCCGGAAGAAATTCAAATACCTGGATGTCAATCTTGTCACTTACCTCACCTGAGATTCTCTTCCGGAATCTTGTTGATTCTGTTAAGTCTATCTTTGTGAATTCAACAGCTATGTCTATATCTGATCGGAATGTCAGCTGATTCTTTGTTGCTGAGCCGAAAAGGTAAATCCTTTTTATCTTGCTGCTGAGGGGATGGTCTAAGATTATACCTAAAGTTTGCTGTATCAGCTGATTTATCCTTGATGATTTCTTAAGATTGAATTCATCTTCATATCTTGCAATATCTTTTATGAAATCTAGCTTTTTCCTAACATCTCTTGATAGGCGGTTCTTTTCAGATTGTGTGAGATTTATCCCCCACAGCTGTTTTTCAATTATCTTCAGTTCTACATCTCCAAAGATCTTCCTTGCCTCTTGCTTTTTTAGAACGTCTAATATAGTCATATTAATAACCTTTATTATGGTTATAATAACCATTATTTAGGTTATATTTAAATGTTTCTATAGACAGGGGCTGTCTATGGTCATATCCTTGTTGCTTTGATATCTGACGTGATAGGCGAGAATTTTTCTAGATTATTTCCTCTTTTATTGTAGACCTCTAGATGGTTAGGCGTCTCTCTTAGGATCTTCATGACAGAAACTGAGGCTACATACTCTGTATCGACTATAAGCTTGTCTAATGCCTCTATTGGGATTGGCAATTTTGATGCTGCTTCATAATGCTTCCTCAGCCTCGCCGGTAGTCCTGAATCGTCAGGAGCAGCCCAAAAACTTTCAGGCTTTGTTTCACCCTCTCCTATAAAATCATCCAGATGAGCAAGAACATATTCCTTTCTGAGACAGAAGCTGTAGCTCCCCCAGGGAGAAGGCGTTTTAGCAAGCCATTTTTCTTCTACAAGACAGAAATAGACATAATTCTCATCTGTCTCATTATAATTCCTGATGCCTGTATCTTTTGCAGGCTTTATGCCTTCTTTGAGGATAGATAATGCCCTCTTTTCAGCCTCTTCATAAGCATTTCCTCCATCCATGATGAAAGTTCCAACTGAGTGTACAAAGATCATACGGTCTGGATCCTGGAGGGGATATTTAAACATTGCTATGATCCTAATGCATGAGAATATTTTATAGGATGGTCTATGCTCCTTGAAAAGTTCTACAAGATAGAAGGGGGGTATTGTATCAGGATTTTATCATGATCTATAACTCCTCGATATCATTTATTATGCTCTTTAAGATCTCTGCAGACCTATGCAGGCTTTTCTGCTCCCCTTCATCCAATGGCAGCTGTATGACTCTCTTTATCCCTTTCTTCCCAAGGGTGCATGGTGAGCTTAGGCATACGTTAGATACATCATAATAGTTCTCGATAAGGTGAGATACTGGGAATACCTTGTCTTCATCCCTTATGATCGCGTTGACAATCTCATCTACAACAAGGCCTATGGCATAGTATGTAGCGCCTTTCTTTGATATTATCTCATACGCTGCATTCTTTGTCTCCTTGAATATCCTGTCCATCTTCTCCTGGGAGTACTCTTCCATATCCTGAAGTGTCTGACCTCCTATCACAGCCTTGCTCCATACAGGGAATTCTGAATCACCATGCTCTCCGAAGATATAAGCATGGACGTTCTGCACATTGACCTTGAAATGCCTGCCTAGATAATACTTTAACCTGGCAGTGTCAAGCGTAGTGCCTGTGCCGAAAACCCTCTCTTTAGGAAGGCCGGAATACCTTAATGTAAGGTAGGTCATTATGTCTACAGGATTGCTCACAAGGAGGATCACTCCATCCTTATTATGCTCTGTTATCTTAGGTATCATCTCCTTGAATATCTTTGCGTTCTTGTTCACGAGCTGCAGCCTTGTCTCTCCAGGCTTCTGTGCAAGGCCTGCGGTTATCACGATGACATCAGCGCCTCTGCAGAGGTCGTAAGAATCTCCGTATGTTATCTTTGACCCTGGCACGAACTGTATCCCATGCTCAAGGTCCATGGCTTCACCTTCTGCCTTTTCTTTGTTTATGTCGATAATGGCTATCTCAGAAGCGGTCTGCCTTATCAGCATAGCATAAGCTGCAGTGCTTCCGACAGATCCTGCCCCTATTATTGCGACTTTGCTCATAAAACATTATGATAAGGACTGTTTATTAAAATATTTATATTAACTTTAAGATAGCAAAGGAGAAAACTCTTCTTTTGGAATGTATGCAGGACTATTGACCTTACTTCCTTTTCATATGCAGATCTCTCTGTGGGAAAGGGATCTCTATCCTGTTCTTCTTGTAGGCCTTGTGAAGCCTCTTTATAAAATCATGCTTCATAGCATACTGGTCTGTGAACGTGTTAGCCCTCATTATCACCGATAGGTTTATGCTTGAGTCTGCGAACTCGCTGTATCTTATGAAAGGCTCAAAATCCTTGACAGCACCCTCTACCTTCTTGTGGACTTCTTTTGCGACCTGTATAGTGACTTTTTCTACCTTTTCAAGGTCGCTGCTGTAGCTCACTCCTACTGGTATAACGAATGACATGTCTACGGTAGGTGCGTTGTAGTTGATAAGTGTTGATTGTGCGAGCTTAGAGTTAGGGATATTTATATAGTTGTTCTGCAGGGTCCTTATCCTTGTAGTCCTCCAGCTTATATCCTCTACGAATCCTCTAAGGGTTCCGCCTTCAAGCTCGATATAGTCGCCTATCCTGATAGGCCTGTCTGTAGCGAGGTATATCGCTGCAAAAAGGTTTGATAATGTATCCTGCAATGCAAGCGCGATAGCAAGACCTGCTATACCGAGTCCTGCAAGGAGAGGTCCTATCTTTATTCCAAGATTATCAAAGATCATGATAAAGGCTATTGCATATATAAGTATAGCTACGAATCGCCTTATGAAAGGCACTAATGTCATGTCTACTGTCTTGCCTTCTTTTGCAAGCCTCTTGCTGGACCATGTGAGGAAAGTTCCGCTCACTCTTGCGAAGCCGAATCCTAATATGAGTATTATGAAAGATATCGCTATCTGCTCTATGTTTACAGGCCCTATCTGCAGTTCTGGATAAAGATATATCGCTGCTATGAAGAATCCCAATAATGTAAAAAGCAGTTTTATAGGTGTGCTTACATCATCTATTATCTGGTCATCGATAGTGTTCTTTGTCTTTTGGGTGAACTTCTTTATATGGTTAAGGATTATTGAGATAGCATAGCCTAGGATAAAAGAACCTATGAATATGCCTATCCCTATGATATACTCTCTTGGGCTGTGCTCAAGGCTTACTTTAACTATATAATCGATAAATTCTAACATCCAATCATTATAACATGAGCCTATTTAAAAAGGTTTTGTTCTATCTTCCAATAGCAACTTATAATTGATATCCACCGATATCTTTAAAAACAAACTCCTTTTCCTTCAGGAGGTGATAAAAAATGATGCGCTCACCAATATGTTCTGTATTAGGCCATGTCGACCATGGAAAAAGCAGCATTCTTGACAGCATTAGGGGAAGCAATATAGTCCGGGGTGAAGCAGGAGGCATCACTCAGGCGATAGGTGCTTCTATAATACCTCTTGATGCTATAAAGAAGAGATGCGGAGACCTTCTAAATTCTCTTAATATGAAATTTACAATCCCAGGCCTTCTTTTCATCGACACGCCGGGGCATGCGGCCTTCACAAGCCTTAGGAGGCGAGGAGGCAACCTTGCTGACATAGCGATCCTTGTAGTTGATATCAATGAAGGTTTCAAGCCTCAGACAGAAGAATCGATAGAGATATTGAGGTCTTTCAAGACGCCTTTTATCATAGCTGCGAATAAGGTAGACCTTGTTTCCGGCTGGAAAAATGGGAAGGGCCATAT
>CAYNQH010000020.1:5754-9219 GCA_964399255.1 uncultured Methanosarcinales archaeon
CAGAGAACACCCAGAATGCCCTTGACACTAAGCTTTATCAGATGGTGGGCCAGCTGCATGAGAAGTTTGGCATGGTGTCAGACAGGTTTGACAGGGTTCAGGATTACACTAAACAGATAGCGATAGTCCCTTGCTCAGCGCAGACAGGTGAGGGGATTCCTGAGCTTATGATGGTTATGACCGGGCTTGCGCAGAGGTTCCTTGAGCAGTGCCTTCAGTGTGATGTGTCTGGAGACGCTAAAGGCACAGTCCTTGAGGTGAAGGAAGAGAAAGGCCTTGGGACGACCCTTGATGTTATAATATTTGACGGGCATCTTAAGGTGAATGATACTATCGTGATAGGCTCGGTATCTGCACCTATAGTTACGAAGATAAGGGCCTTGCTCGAGCCTGCAAGCCTTGCAGATATGCGTGATAAGAAGACAAAGTTCCGTTCCATAAAAGAGATAGCAGCAGCTACCGGAGTGAAGATCTCTGCTCCGAACATAGGCGGAGTGATAGCTGGTATGCCTATAATGTCTGCTATGAAGTCAGACATAGAGTCTGTGAAGCAGAGCATCCAGGAGGAGGTAGAGGATGTCATAATAGAGACAGAGAAGGAGGGGATAATAATAAAGGCTGACTCTCTGGGCTCTCTTGAAGCGCTCATAAATCTCCTTCAGGCGAAAGGGATCGCGATAAGGAAAGCAACTATAGGAGACCTTACGAAGAAGGATGTCGCTGATGCTGAGACCAACTATGATAAGAACCCTCTTAATTCTGTGATACTTGTATTCAACCTGCCTGTCCCGGATGAGATATCCAGCATGTCCGGAAAGGTGAAGATAATCTCAAGCCAGATAATCTATAAGATAATAGAAGATTTTGAGGCATGGCAGGCAGAGGAGAAGAAACGTCAGGAATCCAAGGAGCTTGACGAGGTAGTGAGGCCTTGCAAGCTGCACATACTTAATGGATATGTATTCAGGCAGAGCAACCCTGCTGTAGTAGGCGTAGAGGTCGTTGCAGGCACGGCGAAGACAGGCATGCCTATGATGAATATAGACGGGAAAGAGATTACCCTGATCAAGAGCCTGCAGGAGGATCAGGAGAGCATGCAGAAGGCAGAGAAAGGGAAGCAGGTCGCTGTCTCGATGGATGGAGTTACAGTAGGCAGGCAGATAAAAGAAGGGGATATCCTGTACTCCGCGATACCTGAACAGGATTTCATCAAGATGAAGAAGCTCAAGCAGTATCTCTCGCCTGACGAGGTAGAGGTAATAAAGGAGATAGCGAACATAAAGAGAAGGAATAATACTGTCTGGGGAGTTGGTTAGCCTTAATATGAACCTCAAGATACTAAATGCGAAAGAGAAGAAGGAATTTCTTAAGGTCCTTGAATCACAATGGGGTTTCAGCAAGAAGATGGAGTATGCCTTTCTCATGAGCCCGAAAGAGAAGGTTTATCTTATCCATAGGGATCTTGAGAAAGTAGATACATCAAGACTCCGGGTTGATACTTTGGGGGTATATTTCGCTGAGTTCAGGAACGGCGAGATAAGGCTCAGCATAGAAGGTTCTCAGATCATAGGAAAAGATTGCAGCAAAAATGTTGTTGAGCTTTCAAGAGAGCAGATGAGATCTTGGCTTAAAGGGAAGGATCTTGAAGAGGGCATCCCTGAAGGCGAGGGGTATAGAGGCTTTGTGATCCTTAAGCATGAGAATGACTTCTTAGGCACAGGAAAGCTCAAAGAAGGCAAGATAACTAACTTCGTGCCTAAGACAAGAAGGATAATGGCTGATGATTGATATCTGTGCAACCCTATCTCTTATCATCATTTTATCTGATCACACCGGTTTCTCAAGGAAGACATAAGACTGCTGCAGGCTTCTCTTGCATTGGGCCTGATATAGCCTTGACATCCTAAGGCCGTACTCTTCTGGGTTGATCATTTCTACAACTCCAGGCCCTCCGAGAAGTATCATGTTGGCGCCTGCTTTGGCTTGTTCAGAGAACTTTGTTATTAATGGAAATACTGATTCTGAGTTTATGCTGTGGAGGAAATAGTCTATCTGGTCAAACCTCACCTTCAGCTTGGCATATGTGCTGTCATCATTGAAGCTTCCTTCAGTTACCTTGAATCTTTTTGGGATGACCTTCTGCTCTTTAAGGGCAGAAGAGGCGTTCTTTGATATCTCTATAAGCTTCTTGTCAAGATCAGCGCCATAACAGTCCAGGAGGAACAAGGAACCTATAGCCAGCTCTCTTGAATCTCCGCATCCTGCGCCGAAAAGCTTAAGGCCGTTGATCTCTTCAAGCTTTAAGGTGTTTCTTTGCCCCATTATCCCTCCTGCGATTATGTCTACAAAGACATCGATGGAGTTAGCCAGAAAGACGCCTTTCTCTCGTTTCTTGCTCTTTGCAGATGAAGTCTGGAATATCCTTCTCCTTGCGGCAGAGCATTCTTTCTCTACTTGGGCATAATATTCTTTTGTCTTCTCTATACAGGCATATAGGTCGTCCATATTTCACATCCCTTTCCTGCATTCCTCTATGCTGTTAATTGTGTAGGTTGCAAAATCTTCGTCAAAATTGGTCTTTATGTAATTTATGCAGGTTTCCCGCCTTTTTGCTGCCTGCGACTTGTAAAGCTTTATCTTTGTCTTTCCCATGTCCTTATGGAGGAGCTTCTTTTCTTTCTGTAGGAAATTCTGTTTTCTGATCTCATTAAGCCTTGCAAGCTGTTCTCCTTTTATCTCTGGGCTTTCAGGGTAGATCGTGTTATAATTAATAATCGATTTCATCATCCCCAGGCTTATTATGTGGTGGTGCTTCTTTGCGCTTCCGCTGAGTTTTTCAAGATGTGATAACAGGTAATCGACTCTTTTGTTATGGATTATCTCGTTCAGCTCCTGAGAAGGGAATTCAACATCATTCTCCCTGTAAGAATCTTCAATAGCTTTGATGGTTTCCATATAGCCGATTATGCTCTTATAGGACCATCTTTGGAGAAGTTTCAGTGGAGATTCTTTTATTATCCTGTCAAGTTCGCTTGTATCAGGCTTTCCCCATAGCTTTTCAACAGCTAACCTGTACATCTCAAGCATGAAATCAAAGTTTCCTGTTATCATATCTTTATCCCCCTGAAGGCCTTCTTTTAGGAGCCATTCCTGCACATAACCTGTGTCAGATATGCATTCTTCTATGATTGACTTGTCCAGCTGGCTGTATAGGAACTCTTCTGCTTCTGGATTCTTTGAGAATATCCCTCCGACAAGCTTTGAGATCTCTCCTCCTATCTTATCATCCACAAGCCTTTTGAAATCTCCATGCTTTGCAGTGCCTTCTTTAGCTACAAAATCCATATGGGGGGTTCTTATCTGGATCTCGAAGGGTATCCCGTTGACAAGTGTTATGAAATGCCATGATCTGTACCCATTGGGTTTCATGTTAGTTGCGTAGTCCTTGCATTTCAGCAGGGTTAT
>CAYNQH010000020.1:9229-10181 GCA_964399255.1 uncultured Methanosarcinales archaeon
ATCTTGCTCTTGTCGAACTCAAGCAAGTCAGGATACAGCTCAGTGACTATCTTCTTTGCCTCTTCAAAGTGCCTGTCTTCATTTACCCAGCCCATATTAAGCTCCATAAGGCCTATCCTGTAATGGAGTGCAGACAGGTTCTGTCCTGGAGGGATATTGGTGGTCCTAAGTATCTCCTCATCAATCTTTTTTGACTCTTCTGTCTCTAGCTCTCCAGAAATCATCTTTGTCATTATGTTGAAAGCATCCTTAAGGAAAGAGGTGTATGCCTGGCTTCCTGACATGTCTATCACCACATCATTCTTCCTGCTTATGAATCTCCTTCTCCCGCTTGAGTCAAGGTAGCAGAGGTATCCATCAAAAGCTTTTGCGCTTTTTGTACGTTTTATAAGGTCTGCTACTGCTCCTGCCGCTTCCAGATCCTTTACTATCTTGGGGTTATCCCCTATATCTTTCATGAATGATCTTGCATGTTCCTTCCTCTTGGTATAATCTTCATCCTGGAATTTTATTATCAGGGATTCTATGCTCTTCTCTTCGCTCCTGAAACTCGAGAATCTCTGCGATGCGCATGTAGCCGAGCCGTCTTTATACCTTAAGGGAACTGGGTTTAGGTCTATCATCTCATAACCTGCTTTTTGGCAGGCTTTCTGGAGGCTTAGGGCGAACCTTTCTCCTGCGGCAGTATCCTTCTTCTCAAACTTCTTTAGGTATATGTTCATCAGGTGGTTGAACTCTTCCATCCCGAACATCTTATACTTGAATATCTTAAGGTTGCCTCCCCAGGAATCATGGTAGATGTCGACAAATCTTTTCATCTCTTCTCTTGGGATCTTCTTCAGGATATCATTCTTGCTATCTCCTGCCTCTTCTACCTTCCTGCTGATGGCCCTGTACAGGCCTACAAAGTCTATCTTAGGGGTCTTCCTGTCTTTTACGCAGGCTCTTGATC
>CAYNQH010000021.1:0-9930 GCA_964399255.1 uncultured Methanosarcinales archaeon
CGAGACCGTGAGGGATATATCCCTGCCTCGCCTCAGAGCCATGACCTTTACATCCTCTCCTGCTGCAGGGAACCTGCTGAGGAATGATCTGGAGTTTATAAAATCACAGACTGACCTAACAACCTTTTCAGTAGGGGAAAAAGGAGAATGCGCAGCTCCGAATGAGGTGTCATTAGCTATCAGAGCATCATCAGGCATATCAAAAACCTCCTGCAGGTTTCCTGCCCCTGGCTTGATGTCAACAGTCAGATTTATGTTCGATTGTTTAAGATACCTAAAATTATCAGAGATATATCTTCTGGCTGCTGACAGGACTATCTTTTCTGCAGGGATATCTATCTTCCCAAATTTAGTGGTTGCCCTTCCTGCTATAGTGACATTGATCTTCTTGCCTAACTTCCCCCCTCCAAACTTCGGCATCGAAGTGCCTGCAACAAGAAGACCCTTATCTATATTGTGATGGAGAACCTGGCCGAACTTCTTAAGGTAGTACCTGCTCAATTCCTGGCTGGCTAGCTCACAAAGGGCATCACAAAGAGTATCAGGATGCCCTATTCCTTTCCTTTCTACAATCTCAATATCCTCCTCAAGCGCATCCTTCTGTTTCAAGACTGTGATATTCCTCTCCCTATCCATCCTTGCCCACCTCTCCTGCCTCAGGACCTTTTAAATCATAATATGTTATCTTCTCAGATTCCACATTATACCACTCGCCGTTGAAGCAGGTGTTGCTTAGGATCATATCATCTATCTTGTCCACGACTACAAATACCCAGTTCTCACCAGGCTCATCTCCGCAGCAGTTGCCATAAGCCCAGCACCCTCTCTCTCCCGACTGGTCGCATGAAAGCTGGAGTCCTGAGAGGAAATCTTCACATTTGCACTTCTCAGAGACATTTGTCTTTATCACCGCTTCAAATTCCTTATCAAACGACATCCTGCATCCAGCGCCGCTCTTGTCTTTAAGGGAAAATGATATCCGGGTATTATATCCTTCCTTATTGTCAGGGCAATGGTCTCCGAAACTGAGCTTCTGCATTATCATCTTGCTTTCCCCAGGATGTATTGTGAAAGATCCCTGCCCTACAAGCTCACAGGTCCATCCTGCAGGGCATTCAAACCTTATATTTGATATATCATAATGCAGCATAGTTGAATTATCCTTTATAGTCCATGCTATCACCTTGTCATTAGCATAAGGGGATAATGGATGCTCATCAACATTCAGCTCAACAAGATCTTTCTCAAGTATGATAAAATTTTCAGGTGATCGAAGACAATGGTTCAGCTGGTATGAGATAATATTGTTGGATCTGTCCGCATCATACCTATCATGCATCAAAGAGGTGGTATTCACCGTTATATCATACAACCCATAGTTAAGCTCTGTGTCTAGGGAACTGTTGCAATAGACAAAAGAGCCGCAAGAATAGCAGTTACCTTCCTCTTCACAGCTAGAAAAATCCTTATTTGATATTATCTCATTAAGGGCATAAATGTCTGCAGGGCCTTCAATTATCTTATAGTTATCAGGAGAGTCAAACTGGAAAGCATTGCCTGTTATCCTCCCTTGGCTTATTATATAATCAGGAGATTGCTCATTGTTGCCGAAAGCAAGATCAAAGTAAGGGATCTCCTCCTTGATTATTGTAAGGTTGCCTTTATAGCTGGCAGAGTCAAACTTCCCGAACCATACCATGCCCACAGAAGTATCCTTACCCTTATAGACCTTTATCTGCAGAGGATCATTGGCCCCAGGGAGCAGATAGAACCTGCCGTCCGGCCCGTAGACCCCTATCTCTGCCCACACCTCATAAGTCCCTACACCCAGGTTTCTTATCATCTCAGGATTATTCCTGACCACTACAGTAGTGGTACTTCCATCTTTCTTATAATAGAAATATACATTCCACCCCAAGGCCATTATCTCTGATAGGTCCAGGGAAGAATACCTGCACCTCTGTTCAATCTCCTCTGGCGACTCTCCTCCAACTACTGGAACTCCTGCGTTGAACTGTTCAGCACATATGTTTATCTGGATATTCCCATAACTACCTCCCCCTCCAACCGATCCTGTACATGAAGTAAGGATTATCAAAGAGAATGCCAAAGCTAGGAAAGAAATGATTTTTAGATTATCACTTTTCATCCTTAACCTCCCCTTCCTGCCTTGAGATCCTCTCAGCAACCTTCTCGCTCTCGATTTCAACTATATCCTTCTCATAATCTCCTTGAGGCATCTTAGGAAGAGGTTTTTGAGGAGGTTCCTCTTCCTTGCTTTCCTCTTCTTGCTGAGGCTGCACAGCAGCAGGTCTCTCCTCCTTTTTACCTCTCTGAACTACTCTCTGATGATGGATTATGAGAAGTATGAATACTATGACAAGGAGTATATCAAAAGCTATAAAGATATAGAACTTATAGCTCAGGCTTGCGGTCTGGGCCTCTTCAGGAGCAGAACGCTCCACAATATCAATGTCACAAGAAGCTGATACGACCAACTGCTCGCCTTCAAGCAATGTAAATATATAATCTCCCCCCTCAAAAGAATCATACAATACTGTCTTTGTCTCTCCATAGAGAGTGATGCTCTTGCTTCCCTCCCTGAATTCTGTCAGGACAATGCTGTCTGGGAAAAGGGTTATAACAGTCTTCCCCTCAAAGCTTAGCCGAGTATAGCATTTATCTGCCTCTATCTTAGTAGGTTCCTTCACCTTCCCGTCACGATCATAGAACCTTATCTCCCCAGTTTTTGTTATCACAAGCTTTGTGCTAAGAGGCAGGACAAAGTCTCCATAAGGCAGGACTATATCCTTATGCATGGACTCTACCTCCTCAGGATCTACTTTCCTTTCCATCCTAGGCCCTCTTATATCCACCTCATTCTTGGAATCAACAAAAGACTCTCCTTCCTCCATCTCCTTGGATGTCAGAGAATCCTGAGGAGATTCTATAGGTATCTTTAGCTGGTTGTCCTCATCGCTTATTATCAGGAGTATATCTTTCTCTCCAGCACCTATATTGAATGATGCAGAGTTTGACATCACCTGATTCTCAAGGAGGTCGTTCGTCTTTGTGTTAAGGACGACCATAGAATCGATCAGGCTGTCTTTTGTATCTCTAGGCATGACCTTCACATCTGTCTTGTAAAGCTCGCAGGGCTTACAGTCGATGCAAGGAGTGAGGCAGACGAAATCTATGTTGATATCATACTTAGAGTCGCTGAGAAGGTCAGAGTTATCAGCTGAGAAGCAGGTCCTGTCATATTCTACTCCCTCTTTCCCCAAGAAGGCGCATATCTGGTAGTTCTTTAGGTCTTTATCGCTGCTGAACTCGAATCTCTCTATAACTTTAGAAAGGTCAAGATTGACCCTGGGTATTATCTTTGAGCCCCGGAATACCTCAGATTTAGATCCCAGATCATTGACTATTATATTAATCTCAAGATTGTCCACAGAACCTGGAAGAGGAGAAGAGGTCGAGCTGCCCATCTTTACTTCTATAATACCTCGTTCACCTGTAAGGATTATCCCGTCATCATCCATCACCCTAAGCTGGCTTATTGAGATTGAAGGGGTTATAGCGCTTATCTTTGTCGTCACTGCAGAAAAAAGGGCGCCTTCACTGTTCAGAAGCCTTATCCTCAACAGATAACCTCCTTCTTTTTCAGGCACGCCTATCTTTATGCTAACCTTCTTTGTATCTCCTTTCTGGAGCAACAGCTCATACTCTGAATCTTCCAGCGCGGTCTGGCAAAGGAAATCTTCGAGACCGCAGACATTCAAAGAAAGCTTGACAGTATGAGAGATAGTATCATCATTCCTTATCGCTATACTTCCTTCTATATCCTGGCCTGTCTTGACAGTGAACTGCCTTACAAGACCTGGCTTATCCGGATTTATAAGATAAGACTGAGGATCATCTATAGAAGCTCCTATCCGTAACACTTCAAAATCTGCAGAGCTGGATATCATGTCTAACTGTGCAAAATGAGAATATTCTGGAGGGAGAAACTGGAGCTTGGTACGGTCGATGTTCTGGAAGGGTGAATACACCTTAAGGGAATACTTACCTTTCTCCATACCCTGAGTGCTATAGTTAAAAAACAATGAGACTGAAGCGTTGAATATATTTACTTTCCTTTTCTCTGTATGCCTTATCCCTCCATCTGGGCCGATAATCTCTATAAAAACATCAAATATGGGGGAGAGTATTATGCCTACCTTGTTCAGCTCTAAGATAAGGTCAGGGCTCAACATAGTGCTTGTAACCTTTATATCTGCTTCCAATATCTGGCCTTGTTTGACAGCTTTCTGAGGGAGAGTTATAGATATATCAAAAGGGCTGGGATTTTCCTGAGAAAAGGCAGAGGGGACTGATAAGGTCAAGACTAGACAGAATAGGATAATATTAAATTTCCTCATCGAGAGTAGCTCTTCCTCCTCTTTTTAATGAAAAAATACCTAGAACTATTTAAATAATTTTCGTTAAAATCTACTCTCTTCTGAAAACTCCCCTATAAGCAGAAGATACAGTGGAATAAGCCCCTTTAACAGTAGACATTGTGCCCACAAACATAGAAAGTATCCCTCCCCATGAGAATACAGGCACACCAACATGATAATAAAACTGTTGAGCAAAGCTAAGCTGCTGGACCTTCTCAAGGTCTCTAAGCTCTTTAAGCCACACATTGCAGAACTCCCAGTCAACATATCCTAATGCTGAAAGACCGATCCCTAAAGGTATCAGTCCTATGTTGAATGCTGTCCTCCCAATTTTGCTATAATCCCTTCCTTGGACAGGCCTTAGGATAGATGGAGGTTGTGCATAAGCCCTATCTCTTGGAGCACCTATCTGGATACCTTCATTCAGATCTCTTGCCTCGCCCCTTATTAGGTCCATATCTCTTAGTTCTCTCCTTCCTTCTGTTATCATTTCTCTTATTCCTTCTTCTGGATCTGCTCCTCTTCCAGGGATCATTATCTTTGATGCCCTATCTTTAAGGGTTGAGACCCCTCTTGCCATCTTTTCTCTCAGCCCTGAATCTGATCCTTCTTTCAATGAAGGCCTTTTTTTCCTTCTCTTCTGGACCTCATAACCTTCTTTTCTGGCAGCCTTATCCTGATAGTGAGGGATTATCCTCTCTTCCATATCTCCTGAGATATCAAAAAAACCATCCTCTTTAGCCTTAGTGAGGATCTCTTCCATATATCCAAGCCTTTGCGTATAGCTTACACAGAAATGAGGGAGGACATTGAACTGGGTCTCAAGGATCTTCCTTTTCTCTCTCGTATCCCCCGAATTATACATCTCTTCAAGAATGGTGTATGCACTGCTTACCTCTTCTCTTTTAAGCAAAGAGCTTGGTATGAGCAGAGCTTTGTCTAGCTCACGAAGAATTTCATCAAGATTCTTACGAGGAGTCCCCCTTGCCATCAAGATAGAAAAACAGTTTCCATTTATAAATCTTTCTATTTTTTAACTACTTTCTAGGAGTAATATACAAAAGGATTTAAATAACAGATTTACTTAAATAATAAGATCAAAAGAGGATAATATTAAAAGATAGATCAGCTCTGCCTGAAACCCTTAACTTTACCGAAATCCAATATTTTGCCTGAGTCTTCTACTACAAAAACCTCAAAATCATTCATGCCATTCTTGAGGAAAGGGCTTAGAACTTGCTCCCTAAGGATATCTGTGCCTTCTGTCACAAGATTGAAAGAAGGAAGGACTATAAGCTCCTTACTTTTATATCTACCTACAAGGAAGCATTTATAGGTCTCAGACCTTAAGGCATCCCTCAGCGAGACTGCAGGATGCTCATGCCCTATCACTATAATATTTATCCCTTTAGGCAGATCAGCCAATCCTATCCCTTCATGACCATGAACCACCAGGATATCCTCAAAGCTATATCTTGTGCTGATCTCGATACCTCTCTTCTCAGCTATCGGACCTATGATATTATCATGATTCCCCCTCACAAGGACCACTTTCTTTGCATATTTCAAAAGAAGATCAAGGATCTTTAATGTATCCCTCCACTCCTGCTTAGAGATAGTGCCAAACTCATGCTTGATATCGCCGTTCAAAACTACAATATCAGGGCTGGATTTCTTGAGCAGGCGCTCAACCCTCTTATAGAGATCATCAAATTGGAACCTCGGCACGAGGATGCCCTGCTTGTTCAATGCCTCTTCATATCCTATATGAAGATCTGCTATGATCAGGGTTTTACCGGCCATCAGGCCAAGATCAATAAACTTCATGCCTTTTCTCATATTAAATATTCCCTGTTTGATTCCGTATTTGACCCCATATCTGAATCCCTGTTTGGTTGCATGGTTGAAGCCCTATTTAAGGAAATCCCTTATCTCTCTGACAAGCTTCTTAGGCCAGGTCTTCCTTATCTCTTCACGATGAGCATATAAAGCGCGCTCAACCTTGTCTGAAAGCCCTCGGCCGTCACGTATATGCTCCAAAAGCTCTTCCTTCGCAAACAAAGGCACCTTCTTAAGGTCGAGCACCATAGTGACAAGCTCCTGCTTCTTCTTGTCCTTCTCTTCCTCTATCTTCTTCTTTGATTCCTCCCAGAAATTGATATAGTCAAAATCCTCCTTAGTAGGCTTTATCCCCCTCTTGCCTTTATCCAAGGATATCTTAAGCATCACATTATTATGCATCCTCCTAAGGAACTCCATCTTATCCTCCATCTTCAGGATATCCATATGGCCCATAAGAACTATGTTGAAGGCAAATGGGCTGGGGACGTTCGTGTCTATCTCAACCATCTTTATCTTCTTATCCTCCAATCTTCTCAGGACTTCGGTAGCATTCTCGATATCCATAAGGTCTTCTAGCACCTCTCTTCTTGCCTCCCTCAATATGCAGAAATTGGGAGATATCCTTTTCACAGCAGTCATCAGGATCATAGAGCTGACCTGCTGTCTTCCTACCTTCTTTGTCCTTCCTTTATAATTCCTCAGGATCATCAAAGCTCTCTGGGCGCAGTGCCTGAACCTCCTCTTAAGTATCTCAGTCTGGTCGATAGCTATGTTCAAGAGCATGATGAAATCCTTGGATTTTATCAGCTTCAATGCAGACATTACATTGACGCTCCCTGTATAGCCTATATAGAACCCATTATCATTTATGCCCATCTCAACATCCCTATGCTGTGTCTTAGCTATTGCATAAGCTATAGCCCTTGAGAGGCAATCATTGACCCTTCTGCCGAAAAGAGCATGGAAAACTACGAACTTTCGCCCCCTCTCATCCTTATAGTTCTCTATCAATATCTTCTTATCTGAAGGCAGCTCTTTAACATAATCATACTGTTCCCTGCAGTACTCATAGATAGCATTTGCACCATTCTTGTCCACATACAGGTATCCATTGATGAAATCTATTACCTCTTTCTTCGGAAGCCCTTTCTTAAGCTTCTCCTCCACAAGCCTCCTGAACCGCCCTATCTCTACAGCAAGGTCAAAGCTCAAAGGGAGCATCTCTGACACCCATTGAGGGACTGTAGGAGGTCTGTCTCCTGAAGCCACCACCTGCGCGACATTGCCTCTTGAGAACTTAAATTCATAGGTAGAACCTCCAAGAAGAAATATATCTCCTCTCTTGAGACGTTCTAAGAAGACTTCATCAAGCACACCTACAGGCTGCATACCTACTTTTACTATAACTCCAGACTGGTCAGGGATAGTCCCTATATTGGTCATATGGATTACCCTGCTCATCTTGCCTTTCTTACCTATCATGCCTGTCTGGTCATCATACCATATCTTCGCATAGATATACCTGTCTTCTAATGAGACGAACTTGCCTGCAAGGTATTCGACGATCTCCCTAAGATCAACCTTCTGAAGGTCCCTGAAAGTATAAGCTCCGGTAACAAGACTGTAAAGCTCATCGATATGTATCTGCTGCTCCAATGCAATGCCATGGACATGCTGAGCAAGGACATCCAAAGAGTTTGAAGGGATATGGATCTTATCGATCTTCTTCTCTATAGCAGACTTAAGCAGTACAGAACATTCTATGAGGTCATCCCTATCAAGCACTATGATCCTCCCTTTGGTAGTATCATGAAGCCTATGGCCTGACCTCCCGATACGCTGCAATGCCCTTGCGACGGATTTAGGAGAGCCTAGGAGGATAACCAGGTCAATATAACCTATATCTATCCCCAACTCAAGGGAAGTTGAGCTAACTACCACCTTAAGCTTTCCCTGCCTTAGCCTTTCCTCTATGCTAAGACGCATCTCTTTGGAAAGGGATCCGTGATGGGCCCCTATATTTTCTGTGTAATTCTTAGGGAACCTGTCTTTAAGGTGATGGACAACGCGTTCTGTCGCAGCCCGCGTATTCGTGAAGATCAATGTGGTCTTATGATCCTGTATTAGCTCATCCATCAAACGGTACATCTCATCATGCATCCTGTCATGTGTGCTTTCTATAAGATTAGGCACAGGACTCAGGACTTTCAGGTCCATATCCTTCAGGAACTGCACATCTACGATCTGGCAGGGCCTTCCATTGCCTACAAGGAATCTTGCGATCTCTTCTATAGGCGCGACTGTAGCGCTCAACCCTACCCTTGTGATCCCAGGACTTAATCTCTGCAGCCTTTCAAGACTCAATGAAAGATGCACTCCCCTCTTGTTCTCTGCAAGTGCATGTATCTCATCGATTATGCACCACTGCACATCCTTTAGATGGTCGACAAATCTTATAGAGCTAAGCAGGATTGCCATGCTCTCCGGAGTTGTTATCAGGATGTGAGGAGGTTTCTTCAGCATAGTGGCCTTCTCAGAAGTGGTGGTATCGCCTGTCCTTACTGCCACCCTTATGCCTAGCTTATTTTCAACAAGCTCTGATATCTCCTGAAGAGGCTCAAGAAGGTTCTTCTGGATATCATTGTTCAATGCCTTAAGAGGGCTTATATAGACTGCGTAGGTCTTATCTTCAAGTATCCCTTTCTGGGCTGAATCTACAAGCTCATTAAGGACAGCAAGAAAAGCTGTAAGGGTCTTTGTCGCTCCTGTAGGTGCAGACACTAATATATTCTTCCTAGAATGGATCTCACTGACACCATAAAGCTGAGGAAGTGAGAACTCCTTGAATCTACTAAAGAACCACCTTTTGATAGTAGGATTTAGTATGCGTTCTACTTTATCCTGGCTGTCTGGCTGTTTTTTCTGCGTTATAAGGTCTGGCATCTTGATTATCCTAAAGAACCCTTTTTATGGTAGTTATTCCGGGCTTTTTAAATAGTTTACGGGAGAATGTCTAGTGAAGATCGATTAAGAGACCTTACCCCATAAGAAAGATTTAAAAAGAATGGAATAAATCATATCCACGATGAATATTAATAAAAAAGAATCTGGATATTATATAACATTACTATTTGTATTTTTAATTTTAATCAATGGGTGTGCTAATAAAAATTCAGATTCAAATAATAATATTGATATTAATAATCAAGAATCAACCGAGCCAAACTCAGAAATAGCATATAGGACTGCTCAAGCAAATTCGTTTACTGTTAATCAACCTTATAGTTGGTCAAGACAGTTTATTGGATTGCCTGAAGGTGCAGAAGATATAAGTTCAATTCCTCAAGGATTATCTGAAAATGATATATATATGGTAATTACATCACCAAGCGAAGAACAAACAATTCCTACAACTAAAATTCTCTTTGCTGTGAACAATTTGAGTTTTTCAAAGAGTTTCTGATCCATATTCTCAATCAGATTTATATTTAAGCTCATAAATGCTTGGAATATTTGCAGACGATCCTCAATCACCGGCAATCGGTACGCTTCCGCTAGCCGCTGAATGTCAACTTTGATCAGATGGTGACCAAATCGAGCATGAAAGGCCATGTTTATCTTATCGATCAGGATGAATACTTTACTG
>CAYNQH010000022.1:0-9759 GCA_964399255.1 uncultured Methanosarcinales archaeon
ATGTTTAGGCTCTATTTAGTCTATTATTGGGCAGGTTCGATCTTGATTATCTTGATGGTGTGCCAATAGTCATAGCCTCTCTTTGATCTCTTGTCAAGCCCTTTTTTCTCTATGAGATAGTCCATCCATGCAGGGTTGTTGAGGACATTGAACACTTTCAGAGGGACTTCCATGAGATCAAGGTGCGAAACCTTTACTCCTGCTTCTCTTATAGAACTTTCAACTATCGAGGAGCATAAGCTTGAGATGTTGGTTATGATCTTCCCTTTGCTTGTAAGGAGCCTGCCTGCATGACCTATAAGGTAGGTGAGAAGGCTTATGCCTTCATAAGGGTTGTCATCTATGCTCTTAGGTCTGGGGATATATGGCGGGTTGCATACTATCAGGTCATACTTATTCCCTTTCATAAGCTCTGTAGCATCACCTATGAGATATTCAGCCCTTTTATCTTCTATATTCTCCTTTGCACATTGTACAGCATGCTGGTTGAGGTCTATAAGTGTTATGGCCTCAAGTTCTGGTGCATTTTCCAGGATATATTTTGATATGAAACCTGAGCCGCAGCCTACTTCCAATGCAGTCTTTACACCTAATAGCTCCTGGTTGTTCTTTGGATTTATCGCTCTGCAGAAAAGCAGGGTGTCTATGGAAGGCCCCCATACTCCAGGATATCGCTTCTGCTCGAACCTTAATGAGGTTCCATCGTATTCTGTGATCTTTATCGTAGAAGAGAACAAGGCAAATATAGTATCTCTGAGGACACTAGGCAGCCGGCCTATCTGGTAGTTGTCTGTGACAAGAACTGGGTCGTCAAAAGTGATGACCCTTTGGGCTCGATCTTCAGGCCAGCTGTTGGTCCTTTTGCCTTCTTCATCCTTATCATAGCCCATGATCTGGGCAAGCTCTGCGCCATTGGCAGAGACAGTCTGTTCTGTGAGATCCTGATTAAATCTTAGTATCATCGTATTGGGGTGGGGGCAATAATATTTAAATCTTTCTAAAATTAACTACTTAATAGTAATAATGAAAACTCTTTTAAATATGTGGTCCTTGCTTTTCATGATATGCAAGAACTCAAGAAGATAGACCAGGAACTTTATGAGATAAGCCAAAAGCTGCTCTTTCTTGAGGTAAACCCTCTCAATGATGATTCTGAAAAGAAGAAATTCTTTGCAATCTCTGACTACGAGCCTCAATTCTAATATAGCAAATATCCTTATAACCTTAATATGATAATCGGCCAGCTCAATGCTTTGAATATCCCGAAAAAAGGCTTTGGCATAGTGCTTGATAGGAAAAGGATAGATTCACTCAATAAGATAAGGATGTTTGGGGCAAGGGGGAGTGATGATTTCACAAAATGTTCGATCGCAGTCTATGGGAAACCAAATAAAGAGCTTGTGAAGAAGGCTAAAAAACTTCTTTCGCTGAAAGTAGAGCCTTCAAATAAGAATCTCTCTGCAGAGAGCGTAAGGGATTCGCTTAAGGAGGCGATAGACAGATATGGTTTTAAGGGTTGGGTCATCCGGGAGAGGGCTATGATAGCTGCTGCTGAGGCAGGAGAGACATTGAACGTTCTGTCTATAAGGAAGGATCTGCAATGCTCAAAAAAGTTTCTCAATCGGCTGATAATCCATGAGATAGGGACACATATACTCAGGAAAGAGAATGGCAGGCTTCAGCCTTTCAAGATATTCCTGACTGGATTTCCAAACTATCTTGCGATAGAGGAAGGGCTTGCGGCAGTTCATGAGGAACGTGCCGGTGTCTTGTCTAATAGGGACTTTAGGAACTATGCAGGCAGGGCGATTGCTGTGAGCATGGCATTGAAGCATTCTTTCAGAGAGGTCTATGATTATCTTAAGGATTATTTCTCTGAAGACACTGCCTGGAAGCTGACGCTTAGGGCGAAGAGGGGGATAGGAGACACTTCTAAGCCTGGAGCATGCACAAAAGATTATGTATACCTTGACGGATACTATAAGGTAAGCGAGTTCCTCAAGACCAACAGGATAGAAAAGCTCTATTACGGTAAGGTGGATATAGAAGGCCTTAAGTATCTCAAGTATGTCGAAGGGATCCAGGAGCCTAAATACTTCCCGGGCTATTCCCTCAGATAATACCGAAACATTAAAAAACCCTTGATATTAATCAGATAAGATGAAAAGGATTGCAGAGTTCATAATGAAAAGGATAAAAGGAGAGAAAGACACCAGATACAAGCAGGTCATACTTATCAGGGCAGACCTTAACATGCCTAAGGGGAAGATAGCTGCTCAGGCAGCTCATGCTTCTGTAGATGCTGTTCTGAAGTCGGATAAGGAGATGGTCAGGGCATGGCAGAGCGAAGGTATGAAGAAGATAGTCCTTAAGGTGAAGTCAAAAGAAGAGGTATATAAGTATAATCAGGAAGCTAAGGATGCAGGGCTTAAGACTGCAGTCATAACTGATGCAGGCCATACTGTCGTAGAGCCAGGCACAGTCACATGCTGCGCAATCGGCCCAGATGATGAGGAGAAGATAGACAGGATAACCGGAGAGCTAGACCTTCTTTAGTTTTTTCTATAATATTTATGATCTCAGAATTAATCTTAGGCAATATCCTGATTGTATCTTGTTTTCATATAAGATAATCGCAGGGCTTCTTATCCCTACTATTGTATCTAGAATCATCCTCATGGATCTCTTCTTCCTCTTCTTCAGAAGATTCTTTATATCTAGGTGTCCTCAATTTCAGGCATCATCTAGACAACAGGATATATAAATGTTTCTATGCATTTCCTGCAGAAATATCCTTATGTTGGGAGGTATACTATTACTTATCCTTTCTTATCCTTATTTTCCTTCTTTTCAAACCGGTCTTTGTCCCTGCCGTAGCACTTGTCCATCACTCGGCTGAATGATTCATCAAGGTCGATGCCTTTAGAATTAGCAAGGCAGCATACTGTGAAGATTATGTCTGCCATCTCATCACCTATCTCCTTTGTCTCCTCTTCTGATTTCTTCTTCTTAGGGCCGTGTATGTGGTTGATCTCCCTGGCAAGCTCTCCTGTCTCTTCAATAAGCCTCGCGAGTATCTCATGGGGCTTCCAGTAAGGTATCTTGTATTGGGATGCCCATCCATCAACCTGCTTCTGCGCATCTTTTAGTGTCATGAGATAGATGGTATTCAAGGTGCTATAAAAAGATTGTGATGTATAGCTCAAGAAATTCATCTATCCTTTTGCTTATAAGTAATCTTATACCTATCCAGAAGGGTCTATTCCTGCCAGAAAGTATCTTGCTGTAATGCCTTCCAGTCTTTTTTTTCTTTTTATATCTGAGAGGCCTATCAAGCTATAAAAGAATCAGCCGCCTGCGCTGCTGTAATGCTTCATCGCCTGTTCCCATAGCCATATAGAGAATGCGAGGAATACCATGACTGGGATGCTGATCTTAAGCAGGGTCAGTAAGCTAGCTCCTCTGAGCAGTGCCTCTACAGGATAGTGAGATGATATCGCGACAGGGAAAAGGAATGTGAATATCAGCTGCACTCCCGGCCCGAATATAGTAAGAGGATATCTTGCGAACTTGCTGATCTCAAAGAACAGGTCATAAAGGCTGTAGGATTTCACTACACGGAAGGCTATAGCGCTTATCAGGACCATCCCTGCATACTGGAATATTATCCCAACAATGACCAATAGGAGGTAGAGGCCGAGATGAGGCAGGGTGACACCTATCTTTGTCATTGACCAGATGACCAGAGCAAGGCCTGTGAAGACCTCTGCGAATCCGTCCATGTCCCAGCAGCTTATGCTGAGGAGCACTAGCGGATTGAAAGGCTTGACCATATACTTGTCAAACTCTCCTCTCCTGACCGATTCTATCACCATGTGGGGCATCATTATCACAAGAGCATGGCCCAGCCCGAATATAAGCGTAAAGGTACCTGTGAATAGGATGAACTCTTCGAATGTCCAACCTGGTATCCCTGAGGAGTTTGAGTATATGAGTACAGCGATGAGAGGTCCAAGGAAGTCTGTCAGGGCTATAGCTATTATCTTTATGAAGAAGTTAGCCTTATAGGCCATATCTTCAGATAATGCGATCCCTGCATTCTTTATCCATATCCTGAAATACTTTGCGATGTTTTTCATATTCCTTCTCTTATGCTCTCTCTCAAATGTCTTATGCTCCTGAACCTGCAAACTTCTTCAATGCGATGTTCCACACTGCCCGTGAGATAAGGTAGAGCAATATGACCCAGACTATCTGCATTCCTATCATCACGAATAGGTTATCGAAGCCTGCTGCTGTGAAACCATACTTGCCAAGGTATACATTTACCGGGACATATCTTATGTATTGGAACGGCAGGTAGTTGCTTGCTGTTATGAACCATGAAGGGAAAAAGGTCAGAGGGATCATACCTCCGCTCATGAATACTATGAACGCACGTTTCATCCTTGATATCCCCTGGATCCTTCCAAGCCAGAATGCGAAGAATCCTATGGTCATAGATATTATGAACATTATAGTGCTGGCCAATATCAGGGAGATTATCCCGAATATAAGGTAGGCATATCCTGTGAACAGCAGGCCTAGCACGAAGTGGCTTAGCAGCACTATAGGCAGTCCCTGGACTGCCAGGTTCATGATCTTCATCCCTACCTCTCCATAGAAAGAATCTGCTATGTAATCTATGGGCCTTAGAAGGTAGTGCACCAGCTCTCCTTCAAGGATGTCATTCTCTATCCATCTGTCTACATTGCTCCAGACGAAAAACCCCACTATAGTGCTCAGTACAAAATAGGTTATCATCTCCTCAAAGGTATATCCTTGAAGGGTGACTGCGCCTGAATAGGAGTAGATGCCTTTCCATAGGTAGTAGTAGATGAACAATGAGATAGGTGTCGTAAGTGCACCTAGCAAAAAGTCGAACTTGTATGCCATTGCTATCTTGAACCCTGCTTTCACGACTGAAGAGGCTTTCCTGATGGCTTTTGCTTTATCGCTTTCTTTTTTCATATTTCTTCATGATATGTTCATCTTATCCTTCTTTTGTCCTTGCTCTTGAAGATCAGCTGGATTATCTCCTCAACAGGTGGGTCTGAGATGATCATGTCTGCAAATCCTTTTCCATTGTTCATAAGGCAGTCAACTACGCTCTTTAGCTTGGTCTGCTTCATGTCTACCTCTATTGTCATCTCATACTTGCTGTGCTCCTTCACAGTGCAGCCTTTCAGCTTGCATCTCTTTATAGGCTCTTCTGACTTTATTGTTATGGTCTTCTTGGTGAGGTATTTCTTCTTGATGTATTCAAGAGGGCCGTCATAGATCACTATCCCATGGTTGATGATGATTATCCTCTTGCATAGCCTTTCGATGTCCTGCATGTCGTGGGTCGTCACTATGAATGTGGTCCTGTATTTCTGGTTCGCCTCGATTATGAAATCCCTCATTGTATCTTTTGCTATGACATCAAGGCCTATGCTTGGCTCGTCAAGGAAGACTATCTTAGGCTTGTGCAGAAGGGCAGCTATAAGCTTGCATTTCATGCGTTCCCCAAGGGAGAGATCCCTGACAGGAGTCTTGATTATCTTCTCTACCTGGAGCAGCTTGACCATCCTCTTGAGCCTGACTTCGAATTCTTCCTTGTCTATCTCATAAAGGTCCCTGTTGAGGTAGAAGGAATCTACCGGAGGCAGGTCCCACAGGAGCTGCTGTTTCTGGCCGAAGACTACACCTATGTTCGCGACATACTTTACCCTGTCTGCCCAAGGGGTGTAATCAAGGACTTTAACCTTCCCGGATGTAGGGAAAAGTATGCCTGAGAGCGCCTTGATAGTCGTTGACTTGCCTGCTCCGTTAGGGCCTAGAAGCCCAACTATCTCACCTTCTTCTATACTGAAGGATATATTCTTCAGGGCCTTCTTGTATTCATATTCCCTTACTATCAGAGACTTGCATGCATTGATGAATCCCTTCTCACGCTTGTGGGTCTTGTAAGTCTTAGTAAGGTTCTTGACTTCGATTATATGACTTTCCTTTGTTTTGGGCATCTTAGTAGACCTCATCTTTCTCCATCTTCTTCTGTCTTTGTCCTATCCTGTCTAGCTCCTCGTCATCCAGCTTTATTTTTAATATTTTATACTCACCTTTGAGTGAGTCTCGGCTTAAGTATCCGAAATTCACAAGCTCTCTCCTTATCAGGGCAAAGTCTTCATAGTGTTCAATTATTATGCTATTTACCTCTTGCTCTGAATAGCTCTCCTTACCTTGCTTCTTGAATTCATGCATTATCTGTGCAAGGATTGCCTGCTTCTTCAGGTCATCTTTCGGGAAATGCTGGAGCTTTACGCAGCTCTTGAAATATTCTTCTGTCATGATTGCACCTTGGATTTATATCTGCGAAACGCAAAATATTAATGGGATCCTATTGACATTAGGTCAATAGCCGTTGCAAGAACTCAAAATTTCATGGTAGGATAAAGTATCTCGATGTTATATTTAAGGCTTTTGATTTTCTTTCCGGAAGGTTTTCGGTCAAATTTTAATTATTGAAAACCTTGCATGGCAAGATTTTTTTTGCCTGTTGTTTTTTGATATGGGCCAGTAAATGGAGTAAGAAACCATTTAGGATCCTTACTCCGTTTAAACTGACTTATATTTTTCCATGCTTTTTTTTTGAGTTCTTTGCTGGCCTCACCTTTTTTGTGGCGAACATTAATTCTTGATTTTCTCTTAGTTATATTATCTTAATGATAATCTATTGATGATATAGCTTGGACAAGTTCTTTGTTTTTGGCTGAGAATCGCATAGCGCCCTGAAAAAGATTTGATAGCAATCTTCTATAATCCTGAAATAGACAATCAAAGGATATAGGGGCGTGCTATGCAGTTATGCCTTGGCATTAACGCCTGTGAAGAACATAGTCCTGAGACTAGCCAAATCTATGCACTTTTCATGGAATATGGCTTTTCTCATAGTAAAACCGGTAGCTTTAGGTAGTATATAAATCTTTTGTTTGTTGTTACTTAATAGGGATTAATTTAGGAAAAGTTTATAAATACACTCCTTTAACTTACTGATATGGCTGAAGCATGCTTATCAACTGTAAAAGGCTCATCACGAGAGACTCTTGAGGGCCTTATTGAGCAGGAGTACCATACTGGGATCAGCACTACATGCAAAGATCTTGTCATAGGATATATCTCCTCTACAAAAAGTGTTAGTGAAGAAGATATTATCTTCATAAAGAGGCTGACAAAGATAGGCAAAAGGATCCTGGTAGAAAGCCCTGACCGGTTAGATATGGAACTTGCTGAAAGGCTTTATAAGTTCCATCTTGAGGGGATATCTAAAGTGCAAAAAGGGGAGGTAGGGGAATATGCCTCAGAAAGGATCGCCAAGCTTCTTGCGCACCTCCATACCCATGCCAGCGATATCTTGATGGTGATTATGAGAAACAGCTCTGATGATAAAAGGGATATCTCATTATTGAGCGATGTGTATAACCATCTTACTTTTGCAGGCGGCATCCTGAAGGCCCTTAATCCAGAAGAGGCAGCTATACAGTACAGCGTTGCAGGCGATTCTGCTAATGATGCTGCGTTATTGCTTGGAGACAAGGCAGGCCTAAAAAAACTGGACTGGTTGAAGAAGGCATACCATGCGAAGAGATTATCTGCTGAAACTACCTTTGAAGTAAACCCAGTATATTCAGCGCATAAGCATTTCCAGGCAGGGGAAGCTGCCAAATCAATATTCTTAAATATCTGCTCTTCAAAGGAGTTCACTATAGAACAGAAGGCCTATTGGGCTAACCTTTGGTACGAGAACAAGATGGCTGCTGCCAGCATAGGTGAGAATGACCATCCTCTATTTTCGATATACCGGTATGGTGAGGCTGCTGACGCATGCTTGGCTATGTACACCCTGACAAAAACAGTTTCCCTGCTATACGAAAGGTATAGGATACACCAGCGTGTCTGCAGCATGGTGCCTAACACTCATCCTAGGGTGAGGTCATTCTATGAAGGGGTCTCTGCCGAGACTTCAAGATTATTGTTCTCGATAGAAGACTGTGAGCAGTGGAAGAAACGAGAAAACAATCACGAGAGAAACCATCTTAAATATAAGAAGAAAGCAGAAAAATTAAGAAGAATAAAAAATAATTTTGATCCCTAGCCCTGCATCCCTTACTCGCATGCTACTGAAGGAATCATGCATGCAGGTTCTGAGTAATAGCATTCTGGGTTGCATGACTCTCCATCTGGAATATATCCTTCAGGGCAGGAACATCCTGGTTCTGCATCACCTATATCTGCAGAATCTACAGTATCATCTGCAGGAGCTATCAGCCCTGTGCATCTCCAGTTTATCTCTGCCATGCCTGTAGCTTCGCTGACGACGCATGCGGGGGAACAGCCTGGCTTTTCAGCATCAAGGTCTATCCACCATGTCAACGTGTTCTCATTGTAGCTTACTCTATCAGTCAGCTGGCCTTCCTCAACACACTCACTTTCCTGGGCAATAATCAATGCCTCTTCCTCTGTAAGAGATGAGGTGATGCACTGAGGAGGCATGTTGCACCCGCAATCATCAACCTGGCCTGAGAGTATCCTGCCTTCTTTGCAGAACTCAGGTCCGGGAGAGACAAACTGAGGGCATATTCCGCATTCTTTAGGCCCTTCCGATGAGTCTGACCCATCTGAGCTGCATTCGCCCATGATATAAGAATCAACCTTGCCGCTTGCGCATGCTCCGCAACCGTTTCCATAGGTTATATCATCATCCCCGCATACAGGGGTGTAGTCCATAGTGCATATCTGTGCTGCCTTTTCTTCCTCTGTGCAGTAGTGAGCATCACCTGGATTTAAATTCTCTTCTAAAGGTTGGTTTATCTCTTCTGTGAATGTGGTTGTCCCGTCATTGCATTGCCGGGGGTAGGATTCCATCACAGGATTGCCTGCTGCAATGCATGATTCAAAACTGTCTATCTTGAACTGTTCTTTCAGCTCTTCGCAGTATTCTTCCCATGCTCTGACACATTTCTGCTCTGAAGGGCACCATTGGTATCCTGCTGCTATCAAGCAGCCATGGTCATCCTTATCTCCTCCTATAACTTGGGGGTCTTTTGCTGTATCGCAACCAAAAGCAAAAATAAGCGCAAAAATCATCATAAATCCTATGTATCTGTTCATATTTAGCACCTCAAACTGGTTATTTGATAGGGTAACCTATTTAGGTATTTAAATACTTTTTTGACTTTTAACTATCTTGAAACTACCATAAAATTAATTACTAAACAATAGTAAAAATAGAAAGATTTATATACTATCAAACCGAATTTAGGCCTATGCCTGATGAAAATCTGCTAGACAAAGTCAAGGAATGTTGTGATTCTGGCGAGTACGTTGATATAGATTGTACAGCCCTACACAGATTGAGGGAAAAAGTATTTTTGGAATGCGCTCAAAGAGGCATATACCACCAAGAGCCTTTCTTGAGAATTTTTGGTCTAACCCCTGAATTTATGGGCAGGCTAAGCGATGAAGCGGTCTTTAGCATAAACTCTTCCATCTTATCTTGTGCTGGTCAGATGTATAGCGCCCCTGAGGAGGATATCAAAGTAGAAGGGATAGCTTTGATGGTTCAAGCAAGCACTTCTCCCTTAAGGTTTAAGGTAAGCATAGAAAATGGTGAAAGGATAAAGAACTATAGGACCTTTTTCTTCAAGCAGATGTCTATAAAGAGGCTTTTGGGGATAAAGC
>CAYNQH010000023.1:0-9437 GCA_964399255.1 uncultured Methanosarcinales archaeon
GCGCCGTGAAGGTGAGCGGAGGAAAGATGATCCCTGCATCAAGGAGGCAGGCAAGATACTCACTATCTGCGATATCTTTGATGCATTATCTTCACCCAGGGCATATAAACAGGCCTGGGATCCACATGAGGTAAAAGGAGAACTTGAGAAAGACTTCCCAGAATACCAAAAGGTTGTAAAGATGCTCTATCTTACTTTTCCAAGGAACAGCTGAATAAGCTATAATCTTAAATGTGTCTAAAGTCTATATCTAAAGTTATAACCTTGAATTGATTACACCACTAAAAAGTAGTCAAAAAACGAAAGTTTTATAAATAGAAACCAACAATAAGGTGGTGGGAAATATGGAAACTATACTTGAACAGCGAGTTGAAGAGGCTTTCAGATACTTAGGAATACCTCAGGATAAGAAAGAGATTGTAAAGGCTTTCTTCACTATCCTCAAGGCCAAGGACAAGCCCACATACTACCATTCTTTAAGGAACTCACTGTATGGCATCGAGCTTGCAGAGATGCTCCATCTTAATCCTATCCCTCTATTCTATGGAGGAGGCCTTCATGATGTCGGCAAGATAGTCGTGCCGGAAGAGGGAGTATGCAAGACAGAGAACTTCGGCCCTGTCGACAGGAAGAAGATGTCTGTGCATTCATTGAGAAGCTACCAGCTTCTGCGTGATATATTCTGGTTCACAAGCGAGATAGTGCTAAGGCACCATACATTTGCAGGGCCTAACGGCTATCCTAAAGTTCTTCCAAAAGGCAAGTATGACATATCAAGAGCAACCCAGTTCCTGATAGAGCATTATGCAAGGGTGCTTGCAGTAATAGACTTCTATGATTCAGCATCTACAAGAGAGAATGAGCAGTGGGGAGAGCCGGGAAAGAAAGTGCTGCCCTCTCCAGAACAGGTAAAAGGGCTGCTCATAAAGTTCAACAAAGACCAGGAAAGGATGATCAATGCAGCTTATGAAAGAGGCATCTTCGGAAGACCAATAGAAGAGGTTTTCGGAAAGCCCAGAGATGGGATACATCCAGATATGGATGTCCACCGTCTTGTGACATTGCATGAGCAGACAGCACCTCTCCCAGAGAGGGTAGCAAGGAGAGTGATGCTCGCATGCGCTATGGAACCCTTGCCTAACAAGGAAGGCTGCACAACAAGATATATCGATATAAAGGATTCCAAGACATTAGAGATGTTCGTTGCAGGCGCAGTAAATGTAGGCTTTCCATTTATGCATATGGCAGATTATCTTGAGACCAGGAAGAGCCCTAAAGGTGCGTACCAGTTCATGAAGCACGCCCAGATAGAGAGCAAAGAGCTCAGGGCAGGAGGCAAGATCAACCAAGGCATGCTTGAGTTCATAACTCCATTGGTCATTGCGCAGGTTCTTACAGACCCTGGATGCAAAGGCAATCCTTACGACCTGTTTGATAAGGCTGTTGAGCTCCTGAAGGATACTGAGAAAGAAGATGTCAGGGAGCTTATAGCTATGAAGATAATAGGCAACAAGGAGAGCAGAGTAGAGCATAAGTATCCGGTAAGAGAACATGATGTGGAGAATGTATTTGACTATTACTCAAGAGAGCTAGATATAGAGAAGGCAGAGGGCAAGCCTACAAGCATCTACCACAACAGGCAGTTTGTCGAGGGATTCCCTGAGATAAAGAAGGCCTTTGAGATATTCTTGAATAGCAAGAATCAGAAGTTCGCAGGCCGAGTTGAAGAGGCCTATGATGCTATAATGAAAGAGAACAAGTGCAGGATAGGGGTAGGCTTAGCAGCAGATTTCATAGCAGCGATGCTTTATGTAGCCTTCTCATATTCTAAGGACCCAGAGATAATCAACTGATCCAACTGATTTTTTTGATTATTCTTTTCATTCTATCTTCTGGTCAACAGCTCTACTTCTGATGGTCCTATCCTTGATACAGAATATCTTTCTATCTCTTTGAGGCGCCTGTTAGGGAAAAGATCATATATCTCCTTTACTCCGCAGCAGCCACCTCCTTTTTCACCTATTAGGATAAGGGATTCTACAGAAGGATGCTCCATAACTTCAATACCTATCCTTGACTTATTAGGGATCCAGCTTGCGACAACTATCTTAGGATCATACTTTGCCAGGGCTTCTTTGTGGCCTAGCTTCTCTACAAGCCCTGTATGTCTTTTGATGTAATCCCAGGAATGATCATCTGTTGCTAGGATATTGATACCTGACTCTCTCAGATGGTGGGAGAGCTTGCCATTGCCTGCACATACCTCTATTATTGGTGTCTCATCAGCAATATTCTCTCCAAGCTTGTTCAGGAAAGACGCAAGTGCATGGATGAACTCAACATTCCACACCTGATAGATATGATTGTCCTTGTAGAGATCATCTCCGCAGAAATCATTCTCATAATTGGGTATTTCAAGGCTATCATCTAACTCTTTTGCTTCGGCATAAGTGGGGAGGAGGGCGATGCTTATTATCTTGTCTGCTATCGTCTTGAATTTTTTTTGTTCCATCTTATCTTTTGTGCAATCCTTATCTTCCTGATAGGTCATCAGAGGTTATCACTATCTTCTTCCTTATCTCTTCAGGCAGGATGGTTATCCTCTTTCTCTTCTTGATATCCTTTTCTAACGATATTTATCTCCATTTTTGTGACCTTTCTTCCTTTTTTTGCAACTTCTGATATATAAAACTTTCGTTTTTTAATCACTTAGTAGTAGTGATAAATAGAAAGGTTTATAAAGTGGTTCTTACACCCTCAAAACATATTTATATTACCCTTTTAGCCTTACGCGGGCTTTAAACGTATTTTAAGATGATAAACGACTTCGGAAGACCAAAAAGCCTTGGAAGGCAGAAAATTATCAGGAGAAGGAATAGGTATATCCAGGATGAGTCTGAGTATACCTTGTCACGGGTAGGCAAGATTGCTAAGATCGCATTATATACTGGTGTCATGGCAGTAGGGGTTTTCTTAGGCGCTTCATTGATGCCTAGCAGAAGCGGAGGAGCATTGGCCCCTAAAGAGAAAGATGCACCGGCTGGACCTGCTTATACAGATGTGTATGCCTCAAATGCACCTGCTCCTACAGAAGTATTTTTATCACTCCAGCCAGGGATAGATGCTCATGTCAGAGCAGAAGCGCAAGCTTCACGCGAGATTATAAGGGAAAAGATGGGGGGTTATTACAAAGGGGTATCAGGAGGCTCTCTTGTCAATTACATCGAGGCTACATATGAGGCTTACACTGGAGATGATATATCAGATTCAAGATCACAGCTTTATGCTAAGTCTATACTGAAATATTCAGAGAAATATGACCTTGATCCTATCATATTGATAGGGGTGATTGCGCACGAGCGTCACTTTGTCAATGCTGACGGAGACCTTGCGATGACATACAAAGGAAAGGCAAATCCTGCAGAAGGGATATGCCAGATAAATCAGGCGACGCAGAAGACCCTAAGGATATTGATGAATCAGAGGGGAATGGACATCTCTTTGGAGTATTCAGACCTTAAGGATGACCCTGAGCTTGCCATCGAGATGGCTGCATTCTACCTGAACTATCTGCGCTCAGAGAAAGGCTCTCTTGGAAAGGCGATAGGCCACTACAATGGCGGCCCGGGATTCATGAACAGGAAGTACCTCAATAAGGTTGTGGCTGAGATGGAAATTGCAGACGAGTTCTTCAAGCAGGACCATCCAGGCTATGAATCAAAGAAGAGTCTGATTGAAGATCTTTCCAATCTTTCTCTTTAGGCACAAGCCACTGGACTTCTATACAAAAACTTTATATTCTGTTGTTCTATCCTTTTTACAGGGGTATAATGGTATGAACATTCAATGCTTGCAGTGCAAAGGCCGTCATTTCTGCGGTAGGCCTTACTGTCCTGTGCAGCATAAGCTGACCAGCCAGAAGCAGTTTAACCTTACTGCAAAGCAGGATTATTTCGGAGAAGCGCCTAATGTGTTTGTAGGCAAGTTCGGCTACCCTAATGTTAATGTGGGAGTTTTGAATGTAGAATCTTACCAGAACCATGATGATCCTCTCCTGTGGGCGCATAAAGGATACTCGATAGATAAGATCCTTGACCTCAGGAGCAACCTGATAAACTCTAATTTCCAGACCAGCGTAAAGTCTTTCAATGACAAGCTTCTTGAGATGAGCCAGGAGATTGCTATGGCATACAAGCCTGTAGATGTCGAGATAAATCTCGCTAAGAAGCCTCAGTTTGATCTTTCTTTCAACCAGGATACTATGCCTCACGGCCCTACTGTCAAGCTTAAGAAGGCCTTTCTCACCTCGAACCCTAAGATCCCTCATAAGGTAGAGAGCGCAGTAAATGACATACACCTTAAGGCTAATGAGGCAATAACTGACCTGTACAAGAGAGGTGTTGATGAGCATTACCTAACAAAGCTGCTTAGCATAGGCACCCTTGGGATGAAGAAAGATAGGAAGCTTGTGCCTACAAGGTGGTCGATAACTGCTGTAGATGATAATGTCTGTAAGCAGGTACTCACTAAAGTCAAGGACTATCCTGAGACAGGCTACCTGGCATACTTCGGAAGCCACCTTGGCAACTATTACCTCATCCTTTTCTTCCCTGATGTCTTCAGGTACGAGCTCTTCGAGACATATGTGGGAAGCGCTGAATATGGATGGCCTTTCGCTACAGACTATGAGGATTACTCTGGCAGGAAGGACTATGCTTCTGCTACTGCAGGGGGATATTATGCTGCAAGGCTTGCTGTCGCAGAGGAGCTTTCAAGGATCAAAAGGCAGGGAAGCTGCTTATGCCTCCGCTTCATCACAAACGAGTATTGGGCTCCGTTAGGAGTATGGGTAGTTCGTGAAGCTGCAAGGAATGCGATGAAATCTTCTCCTATAGAGTTCGGCTCGAAGGAGCTGATGCTAGAGTATGCTAAGAAGTTCGTGAAGAAGAAGTTCGGCTATGATGCTGATAACCTATTCAATAAGAGCTTATTGCTCAAGGAGCTCAAGCAGCAGAGCAAGCTTACTGCTTTCCTTTAGTGCCTATGAGCATCTTCTCTAGCTCGTCGTCTTTTTTCATGTATCTCTCCTGCCTTGCCAAAGAGTCTAGCTTTCTTATCATATCAGGAAGCATCAGATCGTTGCCCCACTTAAGAAGGACATTTGGGATGTATTCTATCCCGAGATTGAAAAGAGTGGAATATTCTACTTTGGTGATGCCCTCTTTTGTCTGGATGCTCCACCTGCTTTCAGAGGAGGGGATGTTGCTCTCTTCTTCTATCATATCATCTGTCTTGGTGTAGGCCTGTTTTGCCTTGTCAAAAGAGTAGTCTACCATGAAGACCATATCTGCATCTACTATCTTCAGGTCCATTATGATATGTTCTTTCCGCCTGATGCCTGTCTCTGTCAGCTCAGGCTCTTCGGCTTCTCCTTTGGTGAAGACATCGCTTATCTGAGTGCAGTTCTTTACGTCATATACTACATTGAAGATTGCATGCGCAGGTGTCTTTGTATCCATCTTTGCAGTAGAACGATACTTGACTTCATTTACACCTTCTTCAATCCTTTCATGGCTTACTAATACATCAAGCTCTTCTGCTCTGCTTTTTACCGGGATAAGCACAAGCCATGAGGTTATGAGAAAATCTCTTCTTCTTATGGTATCACCCTCCTTTTATTTCCCCTGTTCTATATTTAAAGATTTATATGCTGGAAGGAAAGTATTTTAAAAACAGAAGTCTCACGCCTTTTGATGGAATTGTTAAGAGAGATAAGAGGGGAGCTCAAGAAGCATGTAGAACTGCCTTACAAAGAAGGCGCTTATAGGTATTTCAAGGAAGAGATTGAACTATATGGTGTTCGAACAACTATCACTAGGAAGATCGCTGCTGACTATTACAGGCAGGTTAAATGTTTGCCAAGGGGAAAGATACTTTCTCTGGCTGAGACTCTCCTCAGATCAGGATTCATGGAAGAGAAGACAATAGCTTTCGCCTGGCTAAGGAAGCTCAAGAAGGAGAAGGATGATTTTAAGATTTTTGAATCCTTCCTAAATAAGTATTGCACTGCCTGGTCTGATGTTGATGACTTCTGCACCCATGCTTTTGGAGAGCTTGTTGCAAAGTTTCCAGAGCTTATCCCAAAGGTCAAGGCCTGGACAAAGTCAAAAAACAGGTGGATGCGAAGAGGGAGTGCTGTCATATTTATTCATTCTGACCTTACAAAGAGGTATCTCAAAGATATCTTTGAGGTTGCTGATATTCTTCTCATGGACAAGGAAGACCTTGTGCAGAAAGGCTACGGCTGGATGCTTAAAGAAGCTTCAAACTTCTGCCAGAAGGAAGTTTTTGAATTTGTTATAGCTAGGAAGGATAGGATGCCCAGGACTGCTCTGCGCTATGCGATCGAGAAGATGCCGGATTCTATGCGCAGAAGGGCTATGGAGAAAGATTAATAACTCCTTTAAAGTAGTTAAAAAAGAAAGTTTTATAAACAGGAAGAGGTTTTCTTGATAGATGACTGCTTTAAAGACCAGACGATCAGCCGCAAGAGACCTAAAAGAGCTGTCTGCAAGAATTTCTACAGCTGGCTCTGTGAATCCTGAATATGTGGTTGATAAGAGGATGATCGCAAGGGATGAGCTTGTAGACATACTCTCTCAAGCAGGAGCGATGCAGGAACTCGCGCAAAGGAAGATGGCTGATTCTGAGCTTACAGCCAAGCTTGATCTCAGCGATGATGTGGATATGGGGACTCTCTATGAGATGGCTCAGAGCTTGGGTATAACAAGAGAATACGTTGACCAGGTAGTTGATATGAAACATCCTTCGATAGATGAACAGTTGAGGATATTGGATAGGATGGGGGTCAATCCAGAAGGAAGCGTGCTCATAGATAAATATGCAGAGGATCTTCTTTATGCACTAAAAATCGCATATCCTTTGGACAAGTTCAAGGCAGATGTTGTGCACAATGGACATGAAGAATGGAAACATGAAAGGTTCTGGTCTGTTGATATATACAGGATTCATGAGAAAAAATTATATTCAAGATTGCTGGGCATCTTTGGCATTAAGCATGCTAATGGCATGACCCGGGCAAAGGAAAGGATGTGCAATATCAGGCTGAAGCCTTTTCTTGAGACTCAATATGAACTTTTTGTCACAGCAAACAACCCTATGTTCCTTACTGCCTGCGAAAAGCCGTTGTCAGACCTTGAATCCCGGTTTCATCAAGCTTTGTTCAAGGTATACTCAAAGTATACCTATAGGTTAGATTAATGTCCCTAACCTATTCAGGTGAAATCATAGAGCAAAAACAATCTGTACAGCATAGAATTACAGCAGGGGTGTTTCTAGGAGAAGATGCTAGCTCTTTATCATCAGCAGGCTTTCTGCAAGGTTTATTATGGTGTTTACTGAGTTCCTGACATAATATGAATATATTATGTCTTCTTTTGACTTATCTTTCAGTATCCTGCTTATCTCCTGGCTTATCTTGTCTGGCTGGCCTTCTTCATAGCCAGGGTAGAACTTGTAGTAGTATGAGTAGAACTCCCTTATCTTCCCTACTTCTTTCTCGTACTTGTAGAAGAACTCATAGAATTCCCTCAATAGGTTGTGGAGATGGTTATAGAGCTTTATGAAATTTTCAGTATACTTCATATTCCCTTCTGAGACCTCTATCGAAAGCCTTACCAGCTCATCGCCTATATTCTCAAGCTCTATGATAAGGTGGAACAGCAGCTTTATCTTCTTGTGGTCCTTATAGCCTCGCTTGTTGAGTATCCTTATGCAGAGGTTGCAGAACTTGTTGATGTTGGTGTCATGGTTATACATCTCTGATAATCCTTCCTTATCCTTCTTCTTGAGCGCTTCCTGCAGGTCTTCGCTCATGCCTATAAGAAGGAGGAATATCCTTCTCATGATTGTATCGAACTCGTCATCTTTCAGCTCAGAGAAATCCTTTATCTTGCACCTCTTCTTTGTCTGTTCTACTATCGCGAGACCGAGGAGGTTGTTCACTGCATCCTGGATATAGTTTGTCTGCTTAGGATTATTGTAGGTTAGGTCTATCTCATCATATCCCTGCCTGTACAATGCGGTGATTATAGAGAGTATCTCGTGGTCTTTGAGGTCTGAAAGGTCTTTCTCAGATTTCTCATGCATCATCTTCCTCTCTGTGGACAGGACAAGCCTATCTTCATCTTCAGATATCTCGATCTCGTCGCCTTTCTTTAAGTTGAATTTGTTCACCCAGTCTATAGGGAGCGATACAGTTAGGGAGGTATTGCCATGTTTTACTATCTTCCTTCTCATCATCATATATAGTATGTGCCTTAGTATATATATTTTTCTATTGGGTGTATTAATGTACTAATATACATTGTATGGCAATAAAGTATATACCTATATAAGACCTTCTAGATACTGGTGAAACACGATGTGGGAAGACAAGGTTATAGAGATGAGGCCGGGGAAGGAGTATCATAGCATAGCTGCCATAATGAGGTGCAAGCCTCCCCACAAAGGGCATATGAGCTTTCTTGAGGAGCTCTGCAAGCGCTCTGAGAAGGTGGTCATAGGCATAGGCTCTGCTAATAAGTTGGATGTGTCTAACCCTTTCTTTGCAGTAGAGACCGAGATCATGCTTGATTCTGTGCTCAGCGAGAATTATGATAACTATGAGTTCGTGCACATCCCAGATTTTGCATCTGACGAGGCCTGGGTCAAGTATGTAAAACAAGATAATAAACTAGGCAAGGTCCAGGCAATAGTCTCAGGCAATCCTTGGGTTCAGGAAGTGCTTGGAAATGAGGGATATAAGATATTGTCAAGCTATGAGTTCGCTCCAGGAGAGGAGACAAAAGGAATCCACGCCACACAGGTCAGAGATCTGATCGCGAAGGATGGCGCATGGGAGCAGTATGTCCCTGCAAAAGTCGCCGAATACATAAAAGAGAACGGCTGCGTCGAGAGGATCAAGGCATTCTACAATATCCTTGAGAAAAAGCAGGCTGCATGATCATCTCACGATGTCGTGGAAGCTCAGATGGTTATTGCTTATGAACCTATAAGCTCCTCTTGTATGGCCCATGCTCTGGCCGTAATGTGTGTCTGTGCCTACCACTACCTTAACATGCTTCAATAGATGCCTTAGCTCTTCTGAGAAATGCCTATAATAGTTAAGACCTGCTCTTGTATTCCTACCAAATCCTGATGAAGGAAGGGCCTCTGATTGGTTGATCTCAAGGAAGATATCATTCTCAGCAAGCATATGGGTTATCTCTTTTTCCCTGCCTTGGTAGTTCTTCTGCAGGTCGTTATGTGCAAGCCCTACAGGGATTCTGAGCTTCCTCCTCATCTGCACAATCTCTGAGATGCTTCGGCCTCTTAACTGGCTCCAGGCTTCTTCTTGTGTGTCTACATACTCAAAA
>CAYNQH010000024.1:0-9429 GCA_964399255.1 uncultured Methanosarcinales archaeon
TTCTACAACGATTCTGTCAACACATTCAATATCAAGATAGAAAGCTTCCCAGGCATGTTCGTAGCAAACTGGATGAAGCTCCAGAAGAAGCAGAACTTCGAAGCAACTGCTGAAGACATGAAGGACGTAAAGGTAGAGTTCTGATATCTATAGAACTCTTACCTATTTTTCTTTTTTATATTATTGTATCATCTCAGCCTTGATTATCTTCACTTCTTCCCTTGGCCTATCCATTGAATCAGTCCTGGCTTTAGCGATCTTATCTACCACATCCATGCCTTCAACAACCTTTCCGAAGACAGGGTGCTTATCATCCAGAAAATTATTGTTCTTCAGGTTTATGATGTACTGTCTTCGTCCGGTGTTTGGCACTGCATTTGCAATAGAGATAGTACCTCTGTTGTTGCGGTTGTTCCTTGTGAATTCATCTTTTATCTTATATCCTGGACCCCCCATGCCTGTGCCTGTAGGGTCTCCTCCTTGTATCATGAAATCCTTGATAACCCTATGGAATATGACCCCATCATAAAATCCTTTTTCAACAAGCTTCTTGAAATTGCCTGCAGTGATAGGCATATCACCAGCTAATTCTATTATAATATCCCCTTGATTTGTCTGTAGTTTTACTTTTTCCATCTTGATTCCTCCGGTTTCACACCCGCTTATCATAAAGGATGATAAGATTATCATGATCAAAAAAATATTATTTAGGTGCATATAAGCTAAAAAATCAGATGATATATAAATTTAATTGATGCAATAGCATAGCAGAATTTCAACCTATATTTATAAACAGATTCCTATTTATAAACGAAATTGGAAATATTTATATAAAGTTCAGCTGCTTAATCTCATAGAATATATTTAGGGGGATGGATATGAACATAAGAAAAGGCATTACAATATGCGCTATTGCAGCAGCTCTTTACATGGGTGGCTGCGGTACAAAAAACACTGCAACAACCATAGCACCAGAACCTAAGCAGGATATAGGTGAAGAGCTTAGGGAAGATTACAACCGCGTAGGGGAAGGCAGTGTGCCAGACATAAGCCGGTTTGAAGAGCAGCAAGATATAGCAGAGACTGAAGCAGTATTTGACTATTTCAGGCGATGCACAAAGATTGACCCAAGACATCCTTCAGAGGTAGAGGAATATCTGAAGACCAATACCTTATTGAAAACAACAGACCCTGAGAAAGGCAAGGTCTATATAATGAACCAAAACGACCTAAGAAAGAATTGATTTGTTCTTTTATTTTTCTTCTTTTATTATCTCTTTTAATTCTTCTGGATTGATTATAGAATAATCAGCAAGTTCTTCTTCACCGCCGGATGCATGGCCCCATCTGACAAAGATAAGCTTAGTGCCAGGCAGCCTTGTACGCTCCAGGTCAGAGTACTTATCTCCTATAGAATAAGCAATGCTTCCTCTCTTCTTCAGCTCCTTGATAGCACTGGCCTGGTTCTCCTCCCCTAATACTGGCGGCTGGCCGTATAAGTAGTCAAACTCAAGTCCTGCTTTGGATATCTGGAGCATTCCTGAGATTATATCTGTCCGAACGCCAGAGACTATAGCTAGCTTGTAGCCAAGTTTCTTGATCCTCTTAAGCTGCTGCACAAGACCTTCTGGAAATATTCCAAGACCATGCTTCTTCGCAGCCATGAACATGCCTATCTGGAAAAGGTTTGTCGCTATCTGGTTCTGGACCTGTTCTCCGGTAAGGTCCATAAATCCGAGGTCGTTCTTCCTGTAATGGACCTTCATGCCTTTCTTTATGCCTGTAAGGCTCTCGACAAACTCCCTGTTTGCCTTATAGAGAAGTTCAGGATTGCCATGCTCATCTTTTGCAGGAATGCCTCTATTAAGGATCGCTGACCTGAACTCATTCGCCTCTTCGATTATCTCTGCATTTACAAGAGTGCCTGCAAAATCCACAAGAATTATCTTATCTGTTATATCTGTCATTTTGAGAGCTAACCACTCTCTTCATCTTCATCATCGCTGTTGATGTTCGCTATGACAAGTGTCTCTGCTTTCTCTATGTCTTCTATTGTCCTTATTTTGTTCTGGACAAACTCCTCAAAGCTTGCAGAGCTGTCAGCTTCGACCCTTATTATTATATCCCATCTGCCGTATACTTCCTCTATGACCGAGATGTCCTCGAACTTCATCAATGTGCTTGTGACTAGCTTTTTCTTCCCGAATTTGGTGGTCAACAATAGATATGCTGCAAAGCTCATAATAATTACTAAGGAGGTTTTATTTATATATCTTTCTGCCTAAAAACCGCAATTTATGCTAGCTTCTTCAGCCTTTTCACTCTCTCTTCCATCGGAGGATGCGTGCTCAAGAGGTTTGCTAACCCTCTGGCAGAGAAAGGATTCACTATGAACATAGATGATGTAGCAGGGCTGCCGAACCTCATGGGGTTGTGCTTGACCCCTAAGTGTAGCTTCTGCAATGCTGATGCCAATGCATGAGGATTATGGATCATCTTAGCTCCTGTCTCATCAGCGAGGTATTCCCTGCTTCTTGATATGGCCAGCTGCAGCAGGACAGCAAGCAAAGGAGTTATTATCGCAAGAACCAGAAATTCTATTATCCCCCCGCTGTCGTTATCTCTTCCGCCTAAGCCTCCGAAGATTGCGCCCCATCTTGCGATCATGCCAACATAGCTTATCACTCCTGCTATTGTCGCAGCCACTGTCTGTATAAGGATATCCCTATTCTTTATATGGGCGACCTCGTGCGCTATGACTCCTTTAAGCTCATCTTTGTTGAGGAGATCGAGAATGCCTTTTGTGCATGCTACTGCTGCGTGCTTAGGATTCCTTCCTGTAGCGAAAGCATTAGGGGTGTCGGTAGGGATGATGTAAACCTTGGGCATAGGCATGCCTGCAAGGTGTATCACTTCCTTGACTATCTTGTAGAGTTCAGGAGCATCATGTTCCTTGACTTCCTGGGCATGGTACATGGCAAGCACTATCTTATCAGAGAACCAGTACGAGCCGAAGTTCATGACTATGGCAAATATGAGTCCTATGGTCAGGCCTGAATAGCCGCCTAGAAGGTAGCCTATACCGAGAAGCACTCCAGTCAGGAGCCCGAGCAATAATGCTGTCTTGAGTTGGTTTATCATTTTTGCACCCCTTAAGGATTCCTAGGCAGAGGTTATATAAAAATCTTGCTCTTAAATAAATCGGATATGCCTAAACTTAAGCTTATAGGGATTTAGAATTCCAATGCTCATACTTGAAGATATCCACACCAAGCTTCCTGAGGTTCTTGTATATATTATTTATCGGGAAGCCCACTATGTTTGCGTAGCATCCATTGACCTTCTCTATGAATATGCTGCCCAATCCCTGGATAGCAAAGGCCCCTGCCTTATCAAGGGGTTCTCCTGTCGCGATGTAAGAGTGTATCTCTGAATCAGTCATCCTCTTGAACTTGACCTCTGATATCTCATGATCCTTGATCTCTTTTCCTGCCCTGCAGTCTATCAATGCTATGCCAGAATATACCTTGACTGCCTTCCCTGAAAATGATTTGAGATATCTATAGGCCTCCTCTTTTGTCTTCGGCTTGCCTATCTTCTTATTATTGAATACGATGAAGGTGTCTATCCCTATGACTATGCCTGTTTTTCTCTTTTGCGCAACATCCTTGGCCTTGCCATAAGCAAGGGTCATCGCAAGCTTCTCAGGAGGGAGGTCGAGGCCCATATCCTCTTCGTATCGGCTGGCAGCTATCTCAAATTCAAGGCCCATCTGCTGCGCAAGGCCGTGCCTCCTTGGGGAGGTAGATGCCAGGATTATCTTCTGTTTCTTCTGTCTTATAGGTTTTTTCATCTTACTTAGAAAGCCTGTTGAACTCCTTTACAAGCGCCTTTATGTTGTTCTCGTCAAGCTCGTTCTTCCAGTATCCTTGCTTCTTTATCGAAGAGCCTACTATGAAAATGTCTGCGTAGCTGAAATACTTACTTATGTTCTGAGGAGTTATGCCTGAGCCGATGAGCACAGGAATTTTTACAGATTCTTTCACTGCCTTGACCTCGTCAAGCGAGGCTTCTGTCCCTGTCGATATACCTGTTATTATAACGCCGTCTGACCTGAAGAACTCTGCTGCATGGGCAGTCTCTGCAATGCTGACATCAGAGGTTATAGCATGCGCGGAATGCTTCTTCTTTATATCTGTGAAGACCAGGATATCATCCGCACCGATATACTTCCTGTATCTTAATAGATCTCCTGCGCACGATTCGATGTAGCCTTCGTCAGCAACATGCGCGAAGACAAAGCCTTCTGCCCTTATGAAGTCCATGCCTGCTGCCTTTGCTGCAGCCAAAGCCTCCTTGTTAGCTCCTGCAAGTATCTGTATGCCGCAGTACAGTCCTAAAGCTTTTATCTCTCTGCCTATGACTGCCATCAGGGCAGTTATCTCAGGCCCTACTGTCTTAGTGTAGGGTATATCATGCATGTTTTCTATCATGACAGTTGTTATGCCAAGTCTCTTGAACACTTCAGCTTCTTCTACTGCCTTTCTTATTATATCTCCAGGATCCAGCTTGCTTTCAGGAGTTCCCGGAAGGGCTCTGACATGGATCATACCTATAAGAATTTTCCTTTGCTTTAGGTATCCCCTAAAACTAATCTTGGCATTCATGTTCTCATCCTCTCTGTCAAGCGTTTATTAAGCATTTAGTCAAGCAGTTATTTAAGCATTTCTATATGGGCTATTGTAGATTGTTTTGTCAAATATTTAAAACTCTGCTGTAGAAAAATCTACATCACATAATTATTCTTGAAATAGCTGTCTATCCCTTCAACATGGCTAAGCTTAGTATTCTTCTGGAGCCACTCCCTGAAATATGCATCTACCTTAACTCCGAGCTTCACCAGGTCTCTCTTCAGCTTCCCATAAAGCTCTTTGCCTTTGCTGTCAAAGTCTGTAAGCAGGACGACCTCCTTCTCAATCCTGGCAGCCTCTTCGGCAACAGCATCCAAAGGTTTGTTTAGTACAAGGATCTCGTTTTTTATGCCTAGATCCTGCAATGCCCTCCTGTCTTTTATTCCTTCTACAACTATCAGCTTCTTGCTGTCATTCAGCCCTTTTGCCCATTCCTTCAAGATCAGATCCATCATCTCTCCACTCTAAAAGCATTCTGGAACCTTAAAGAAAGGTCCTTAAGCCTAGCTAATCCTTCTGGAGAGAACTTATCCTTTTTATGCAATTCGAAATTTATCCTGCATTTCTTAAGAAACTCATGTGGGTTGAAGTCTAATCCCCAAGAAATAAGCATGTCTGCCATAGTAAGGACATTGTAAGCATGATCAAGATCGTCACAGTGATTGTAGTGTCCTTTATCATAGAAAACCAGCTCTCCAAGCAGGCCAGGATAGTCTTTTTGGACCTCAGCAAAGAAATTGTTGAAGCTTTCTCTCTCATGGTTCCAGTACATCCTCTTATCCTGAGGGAAATAATAAGCTATGCCTATAAGAACATCCCCAAACCAGATATCATCATCCAGCCCCATACATTGTCTATGAGTTACAAAGGAAATAAAAACTAGAGGTAATCCCTCTCACCTCACAGCTTTAAATATGAGTTTTTGAAGAGTCAGTTACTTTGGAATAGTTTATGGTGGTTATATGGCAAGGCCTGAAGACAGTGGATACCTAAAAAAACAGCTGACCAGGGAGTTTCCTGCAAAGAAGATGAGCGCCTGTCAGCGCAAGAAGTATGACATCCTTATAAAAGAATATATGAGGTTCCTAAAGCAGGCAAGGACTGCAGAGCAGGTCACAGACGAGCTGGAAAGCATGCTGCAGGCCAAAGGTATGGAAGAGAAGGATCTTGGTGTGAAAATACCTAAGCCAAAGCCTTTCTATATGATAAATGATGACAGGAACAGCATTGCTATAGTCAAGCCAGGGACTGCTCCGATCGAAGAAGGGATCAATATAATAATAACACATAGCGACAGCCCCTGCCTCCTGGTAAAGCCCAGGCCTCTCCTATTTGAGACAGACCATGAGAAGAAAGAGACCCATGCAGGGGTCAGGATAGACACAGTACCTTACGGCAGCCCTCAGATATACCAATGGTATGGCACACCTGTAGATATAGTCGGTTATGTAGTCAGGAATGGAAGGAAGAAAAGTATCTCTCTTCCAGGCATGGTGGCAGACAGGGCAGTGCATCTAGACAGGAGGACTGGAGATATGAGCCTTGATGAGGCGCATAACCCTGAATCTATAGATATAATCACAGGCCATGAGAGCAGGAAGAGCTTCCTTGATGATATAGGCCTCAGGTCAGAGGATGAGCTTGCTGCTGCACAGATATATGTGCTTCCCCAGACAAAGGTGCAGAGCCTGCCTAATGATTTTGTAATTGCTTATGGGCATGATAATAAGGCCGGCACTTTTGCTGGTGCAAATGCGATAATCAAGGCAAAGCCTTACATGACATCCATAGTCTTCGTGTTCGACAAGGAAGAGAACGGCTCTTTTGGAATGGGAAGCGCGAGCGATGATTTCTTCGAAGCAGTCATAGATGAGATCACAGAGATATACCCTAATAAGATAAGAGGGCAGGCAAAGACAAGGAAGCTGCTGCGCAATTCAAGAGGGATAATTGTAGATGTGCATCCTGCAGCAACCTCAGCAGAGATGGTATATGAGCAGGTAGATGTCCGTAACATACCTCGTATGGGATACGGCCCTGCTGTATGCGTAGAGAAGACAACGTACCAGCCGACCCCAAGATATGTTGATTTCATCATGAGGACTGCAAGGAAAGGAGAGGTAGTCTATCATATAACCGGTTCCGGCGAGACTGCAGATTATGTCGGCCTGGGTTCAGGATCCATGTCAGAGCTCTTCCTTGGAAGGAGGATGCAGGCTATAGATATAGGCATGCCTGTGGGAAATTGCCATAGCACTGCTGAGTTCATCTACGGTCCTGATGTCTTCTGGACATCAGAATTAGCAAAGGCATTCATGGAAAGCAGGGTGCCATTGAGAAAGCTGAGATGATAAAACATCTTTCTATAAATAGGATAGGATAAAGAAGAATAAAAAAATATGCCTAATAGGATAATCTAAACAAGAGGCCTTTGTTCATATCTCTGGATTTTCGAGAAAGGTATCTCAAGGACATCTTCTGCTCTGGCAGGCCCTACTTCCCCTTGATAAAGATTTGCTAATAGCCTTCTTAGATGAGGTGCTTCAGAGGCCATATGATCAGCAGTCCCATAGACTATAATCTCTCTTCCTAAAAGCGCATCGACGCCCTCAACCCTATATTCCATCTCTGCATAGGCTCTTTCAACCGGATGAAGGACCTGGTCAGCAGATTCAAGCTCAACTAGCGGCAGATGATCAAATTTTATTGCATCCATTATTTTCCCCCCAACAGTATATTTTTAACTGAGGTATAATAAAAAATTTATAAACTTATCTGTCAATTCAAAAACCTTTATAAACACCTCTCCCTTCACATTCTATATGGGGGACTTCGCACTAAAGAGTAAACTTCTCTCTTACTACAAGAGAAAAGACATCCAGGAAGCTATTGCCGAGGCAAGCCAAGATAAGGAAGTAGTAGGCAGCTTCGGAGGGAAAGGATATGCAAAGCGCCCTGATGTGATCCAATACCCTCAGGATGTCATGGAACTGGTCAAGAATGGGATAACTTCTTTCCATGCATCAGAAGAACTATGGCATAACCCTCTTCTTCTGACCACAGATATGAAAAGGTCAGATCAGGACGAGCTCAGGAAAGGATGGGATCTTGTGCTTGACATCGACTGTCCTTTCTGGGACTTCTCAAAGATAATAGCCTACCTATTCATAAGAGCCCTAAAGGACCATGGGATAAGATCAGTATCATGCAAGTTCTCAGGCAATAAAGGGTTCCATATAGGTGTGCCTTTCGAGGCTTTCCCTAAGAGGGTGGATGATGTCGAGATAAACCGGCTTTTCCCTGAAGGCCCTAGGAAGATAGCCCTATATCTGCTTGACTATGCAAGCAAGAGATATGTGAAGGTTGACAATGACAAGATATTCTTCGGGGAAAATATCAAGTTCTCTTTCCAGAAGATAAAAGAGATAACCTCAAAAGGCATCGAAGAGCTGACAGAGATGTTCTGCAGCGAATGCGACAGGAAGCTCGGAGAAGAGAAAAAGGCTAAGGAGAAGCAGAGCAAATGCCCTGCCTGCGGAGGCATCCTCACGTTCAACAGGGAGTTCGGCTACTACCAATGCGAGAAATGCAGGAAGATAGAGAAATATGAAGGGGAAGGAAGCACATTATGCTCATGCGGATCTTCAAACTACTATAGGAAATTCAACCCTCAGTCCATAATAGAAGTAGACACAATACTCATATCATCAAGGCACCTGTATAGGGCCCCTTACTCTTTCCATGAGAAATCACAGCTAATATCAATCCCCATAAATCCTGATACGGTCTTAAATTTTGATAAGGATGGTGCAGAACCATCCAAGGTCGAGATAAGCAAATTCAAATTCCTGGACAGGAAAACTGCAAGGACTAATGAGGCCAGGAAGCTTATCCTGCAGGCATTTGATTTCAAGATAAAATCAGAGGAAGAGGAAGATGGGAAAGTAAACCTCAAGACAGAATTTGTCATACCTGGAGAAGCACTTCCTGAAGAGTATTTCCCTCCATGCATAAAGAAGATGCTCAAGGGACTCACCGACGGGAGGAAGAGAGCCCTTTTCCTGCTGACGAATTTCATGGTTAGCGTAGGCTGGAGCTATGAAGAGATAGAGAAACGCCTCGATGATTGGAACAAGGTTAACGCAGAGCCTCTCAGAGAGGTCAATATAAAATCCCATCTCAGATACCACAAGAGGAACAAGAAGAAAGTGCTTCCGCCGAACTGCGACAGGACCATGTACTACAAGGACATGCAGCAATGCGACCCTGATAATCTCTGCAGCAAGATAAAGAATCCTGTAAACTACGCACTTAGGAAAGTCTACTGGAAAGATAAAGAGAAGGAGAAAGAGAAGAAAAAACAAGAGAAGAAGGAAAGCAAGAAGAAAGAGGCTAAAAATACAAAAGCAGAGAAACAAGAAAGCTGAAATGAACATGATCTCTGCCTATTCCTTAAAAAGATAGGCTCCTGGCTCGGCAAGATAGACCGGCACAGTTATATAATCAGAATCGCCTACAGAAGACCTCTCATTAAGATCTCCAGCCCGGATGACCTCATCACTTATTGATTCAAGAATTGGTATCCCTGTATCCTTGTCAACCTTTAGGTCTCTCTTATGCTGGAAATTGAACATTATATCCTTATGGCCCCCATTTATTATTATAGACCCTAGATCGATACTCTTGCTTATATCTTCCCTTGCAAGTATATACTCTGCTATCTGCCGGAATACAGGAA
>CAYNQH010000025.1:0-9357 GCA_964399255.1 uncultured Methanosarcinales archaeon
CTTTACAAAGAAAAAATGAACAATCTCCAAGCAAACCAAACATCTTCCGAAGGACCGCCCAAATATTAAATATTGGACCATCTACAAATAATTTATGGACCAGAAGATAACATCAGAGATAATCAAGTCTCTACCGGAAGATGCTGCTGATACTACATCTGACTTCATAAGGGCTTCCATGCTTCTTGGTTGGGATAGCACAAGACATCTTTTTGGGAAGATGATAGATTACATCTTTCTGATAAAAGCAAAGAAAGATGCAAAGAATATTGAAAATGAGATCCAGGCTGAATTAGACAGGATAGTATTAGCTTATACGGATGCTAAATTTGCTGATGATCCTTTATATCAAAGATGGGTTAAAAGGAAATAATGCTCCAGAACTATTTTCCAAGGGTATTTCTTTGATTAGCATATCTTCTTTGAATTAGAGGTTTTTATATGGGTTACTAAGAAATAACTAGATAGGATTCAATTTTATCGTAGATTCTTCAACTTTTTTGATATAGCTTCCTTAAATATTATCTTATTCTGAGATTTTTTAAAATGGATGTCCATTCTCTAGCTTTTCTTTTTTAAATTTATAAGTTAAAGTCCTAATCTTAAAGAATTGATAGCTTGTCTTTGACCTTTGTAATCAAAGGTTTTTTATTTGGAAATTCTTCCTTAACCTTTTGTATTACTTTGCCAACATCCTTATCACTAGCAACAACTTTTTTATCCACGATTGCTAACCATTTTCCAGAAAACTCGCTAAGATCCTTTTTGAGGAACCATTCATAATTGGAATAACTTTCTATCATAATCAGCTATCTAAGGGGGGCTTTATTTAAATAGTTTACTATTAATTATTTGAATTTCTTCCGAATAATCTTCCAAACCAAGACCATTAAACCCCAATCATCTCAACTTCTATCTTCTCACTTATATAAGGTATCTTGCCTTTGTCCTTGTCCAGAAACTTGACCAATCCAAAGCCTTGTAAATAACGAAGATCCCTATGGACTGCTTCAAACTTCCTCCCAACTTTACGGGCCAGATCACTTATACTAACCACCTTATTATCTCTAACAAACATCAACAACCTGACCCTTGCAGGGGTAAATACCTTGTAGAAAGTCTCAGGAGTAATCAGAATAACATGATCTTCCTTGCTTTCCATCATCTTTTTAGGAGTAAGATCCTTATACTCCTTATTGACATCCTTAACAAGTCTTATCATAGTCATTTTTTAATCTCTCCTTTATCTTATTCCCAATATTCAACAAAGTCTCTTTAGCCTCTTCAAAACCTATATCTCTAAATTCTACTCTCTCACTACCTAATCTATGGATATGAACTCCTTCCTTCCTGTCATGAGGATAGTTATCTATTCTTGCTATATCAGTCCAGTCCTCTAAAAAAAACAGATAGGTCATCGCAAACCTGAAGCCTTCAGGGATTTTCATTATCTTAACAACAATCTTGCTCTCATGATCAATAATAATTTCCCATGTCTTCATACCTATAACCTCGCAGGTTATATATAAACCTTTCGATAGAAATAAGAAATATTTTTTTATATGATTTGCCTAAGAAAAACTGGATGTTCTCCGAAGAAATCTTCCAACCCTCATCCTATATAACTTTCACATCCTGTACTTCTTCGTGCTCTCTATGAGAAGGATGTATCTCTGCAGGTTGTCATTCAGCATTGCCAGGTCCAAAGGTCTTATGGACCTATAATAATATTTCAGTTCTGTATCAGTCAGCCTCTCATGGTTGAATATCTTCTCCATGATCCTTATCTTTCCAGGAGAGAATATGTTGGACAATGCCTTGTTCAAGTTCAGCTTCCCTCGTATCCTTATCTGCTCTTTAAGGAGCTCTTCTTTCTCTTCCTTGGCCCGCATCAAGGAATCCCTGAATGATCCATGGTGATATCTGAATTCTTCTTCCTTTATCGCCTCTTTAATCCTGTTCTTTTTTATCATCTCGGTCAGATGTCTATTATCTATCCCTTCTAGGATGAACAGCTTGTCAGCAATGGTAATTATCCTGTTGAACTCTTTTATCAGATCCTTCCCTAACCCTTCAATTATCTTCTTATAGTCAAAATTTTCTCTCAGAAGAAGAGGTATGGCAAGATTTAACCTTGGGTTGTTCTCTTTGATGATCTCAATGATGGCCTCTTCATTGCGGTCATAACCTGGAAAATCCAGTTCAAATCCTTTTTTCTCCAGCTCTTTCATGAGCTTTGCTGATATCATTTTAACCTCTGAGCAAGATGCCTGAACTTAATGTCATGATGGGATATCATCGATCCTGGAGCCAGCTTGTAATATCTTTCTTTCAATTTGCCAAGATCAATATCCTTTTTTTCTATTATCGATAAGATATCCTCAATGTCTCTTTTTTCTGAACGGTCAATTTTTGTGATTATGATGTCATACCAGTTCAGGATATAGAGCTTCAATCTCCCTATATCCCTTATATGCTCTGATAGTCCTTTCCAATCATCAGGCAGGGTAAGATTGAGGATAAACTCATCAAAGAATATATCTATCCTTATCTTATTATCTAAGTACCATATATTTGGATTTTTTGAACCTTCCTCTTCTTTTAATCCTGCACGTTCAAACATCTCTTTGACAGCCTTATAGCCTGATGTTGTCAAAAAATCAATATCTTTGGTAGCCTCCTTGATGTTTGCCAGGACCATGGCAGTCCCACCTATAGCAAAAAGCTCAAGCTCTTCATCCAAATCCGCCATAAGCTGCAAAAATCTCTCCAGATCCTTAAGATCTGCATTGGCCAGGTTCTTATATTTATTTTCATACATTTTTATACACTTTTTCATACATATAAGTATGAATTAATATATAAATGTTTCGGTTTTAATTAGGATAATTTTTTTATATGAGTTTACAAAGGATTATTGAACATTTTCCAAAGAAATCAACGATCTTACTTCCCGAATGGACAAGACTTGCATTCAGGCCGGTCATCAATGCTCATGTCTGCTGTATAAGATTCACACTCTGGGAATTTTCCTATACAGCTGGGGAATTTGCTGCTGAAAGTAGAACTAGATCTTTTATATCCTGACTTCTTAGGCAGTTTTCTTCCCATAACTGATCTAAAGGCAGGTTATTTAAATAGTATTCGTTTTTAAAGAGACATGTTTTCAAACCAACCAAAACACTTAAAAACCCCCTCTTATCCCAACAGGATATGGTCTTTAAAGGCGTGCTCATTGAAGAATCTCTTGAGAACAGAGAGATCATTAAGACGATCTATATCCGGAAAACCCGGGTAGAGCCGGTCACTGCACAGCATAATACTCCCTGGCTCAGGCAATGGACCTTGCATGCCATAGAGGTTCCAGAGCAAAAGGCTGAAAAAACAGCTGAGATCATAGCCAGATCCTTGGAATCAGAACATGCCTGGTATGCTGACTTCAGGAACAACGAAGCCCATTACATCATCTTCCGCAACAAGATCTTCAGGGTGACCAGTAAAGAACAATATCAAGAAGTGATCATCTATGGGCTATCACTAGGGATCCCTAAACACCAGCTTGTTTTTTAGAGTAAAAATATAACCATGATCTATTCTAGGGGGAATGAATTGATCAACCCCCTTGCCCGGTCCTGACCTACTACTTCTATTATCCTAGCTAGACCATTAAGAAGTAAACATATCAACTATCTTCTTCTCAACCTCTTTAATTTTTCTCCAATGCAAACATCCAATCTTATAAAGGACTATGGATCTATCTGCAGTAAACATTCGGTTAGGTCTTATAGCACTTTTTAAATAAAGGCTTCCCTGTCTGAAATCCTCATCAGAAATAGCTATAGAATAATCATCCTTGAGCATCTTGCTGGTTATCTGACAGAGTATAATATCCTCCCCTTTAAGATTAGCGGCAACTAATGCAGGTCTTTTTTTAGAATCAGTTAAATCTGAAAAAGGGAAAGGTATGACAACAACATCTCCCTTCATAAGTGCTTCCATCTTTTGTTCTCCTCTTTGCTGAGCCAGTCCTTAGCAAGGGACTTCTCGCTTGCAAGCATAGTTGCAACCTGTTTCATAGGTCTTAACTCGACATGGTCCTTGAAAGCCAGGATGACCAGTTTAGAGCCTGCCTTGAACCCTTCGATCTTCCTCAGGTCCTTTGGGATAGCTATCTGTCCTTTCTCGGTTATTGTTGCGGTTTTCATCTCAATTAGTTCCATCTTACTTGTAAGAAAAGTAAGATTATATATAAATCTTGCTAAAACGATCAAAGTAAAGATTGTTTATATGAGTTACTCAAGAAAAATTGGATGTTTTCCGGGGGGATCTTTAATCATAAACCCTGTTCAATACCGCAATCCCCTTCTTCAGCACTTCTTCAGAGGCTGCAAAGGATATCCTGAAGTGAGTATCTTTTTCAGAAAATGTCTTGCCCGGCACGACCAATAAAGAATTCTCTATGCACTTTGCTATGAACTTCTCTCCTGTGTCTGTAGGGACTATCACGACATCCCTAGAAAGGTCCTTCTTGCCTTCAGGATATTTCACAAAGGCGTAGAATGCTCCTTCTGGCTTTACTATATCATACTTGTCCTTAAGCCCTGAATAGACCAGGTCTCTCCTGTGCTTATAGGCTTTCAGCTCTTGCGAGACATCTGTCTTCAACGCCTCGATAGCAGCGTACTGGAATGGGGTAGGGGCGCAGACAAAGTTGAACTGCTGCACCTTGATTGCCTCTTGTATCACTTCTTTAGGGCCTACGCAGTAGCCTATCCTCCATCCTGTCATAGCATGCGATTTAGAGAAACCATTTACAGTTATAGTATTGCTATAGATGCTTCCTATGCTGAAATGCTTCTTCTCAAAGCAGAAATCCTCATAGACCTCGTCAGAGATTATTATAACTCCTTTCTTTCCTGCAACCTTTGCAAGCTCGCGAAGCTCTTCCTCAGTATATACCTTGCCTGTGGGATTATTGGGTGTGTTTATGATAATAGCTTTTGTCTTCTTGGTTATGTTCTTCTTTATCGCATCTACATCCAGAGAGAAATCCTCTTTGGTATCGACAAACACAGGGGTTGCCTCGTTCTGCAATGCCAGCTGCTTGTACGCTACAAAGTAAGGGTCTGGTATTATTATCTCGTCTCCTTTCTGCAGGAGTGCAGTGAATACTATGGATAACGCTCCTGAAGCTGCACTGGTCACTATGATGCTGTCCATGTCTGCCTTTATCCCATTCTTAGAAGAAAGCTTCTCAAGCAGTGCCTTCTTCAGCTCAGGAAGGCCTGCAGTAGTAATGTACTTGTTCTTGCCCTGCCTTATCGCCTCGATAGCCTTCTCCTTCACGTTTGAAGGCACATCAAAGTCAGGCTCGCCGATTGTCAGGCTGATAGGATCCTTTACCTTTGAGGCCATGTCAAACATCTTCCTCACGCCGCTGACATTCATAGACTGTACTTTCTTGCTAATCATCCTGCACCTCGTAAGAGCCGAATATCTTTATCGTAGGGATGATAGACCTGAGGAAAACCAATGCTGCCTGGATGTTCTTGTCTGTCTGATGCCCGTCGAACTCTATGTAGAATATGTACTCCCCCAGCTTCTTCTCTGTAGGCCTTGACTCTATCTTTGTAAGGTTTATCTGCTGTATCTTGAACACTGCAAGGATGTCAAACAATAATCCCGGCCTGTCTTCAGAAGGATGCAATGCTATGTGAGTCTTGTACTTTGCTTTCTTCCTGCTTTCTGTCTCTTCCTTGCTTATTACATAGAAGCTTGTGGCATTGTCATGGTTGTTCTCTATGTTCCTGGCTATCAGGTTGAGACCGTTAAGGCCTGCAGCATACTCTGAGCCTATCGCCGCAACATCCTTCTCTTTCCTTGCAAGCTCCATTGCTGCAGATGTGCTTGTGCTCTCCCGAACATCTATGCCTTTCTCTATATACTTCTTCAGGAATCCTGAGCATTGGGCTATAGCCTGAGGATGCGAAGAGATTATCCTGAATCCTGAGGATTGTGAAGCCAGGCAGTGCCTTATAGGAACTATGACCTGCTTGTTTATCTTAAGGTCAGTAGAGTACAGCTTATCAAGCACCTCACGCACAGTGCCTTCTATCATATTCTCTATAGGGACTATCCCCTCATCCAACCTGCCTTTCTTGACAGCATCGAATATCTCATAGATATACTTGAAGAAGACGATCTCTGCCTTCTTGTCATACTTCTTTGCAGCTATCTCGCTGAAGCTCCCTGCCGGGCCTAATACTCCTATCTTCATCTTCTCTCCCCCAATTTCTTGATAAGATAATCGCTCTCTTCCTGCGACTTCTTGCAGAAGTCTCCAAGATATGCAGCACCTTCTATGAACACCTTTTCAAAAGCTTTTGCATCGCCTTTCTCCACTGCCTTAGCAAGTTTAGCTATCGATCTTGAGTATGCTTTCATTATCCTCTTTGCAAAAGGATTGTACAGCTGGATATCAGAATAGAGCGCAGGGTCCTGGTTCAATACTCTTCCTACCATGTCTAACCTTATCTTATAGATGGGGGAAGATACCTCTAAGGTCTTGTCTATTCCCACGCCGAAGCTTTTTATAGTATCTGCCATTGCTATGTTGCTCAGATGGGTTAGGCATTGCACCACTGCCATCCTCTTGTCATGCTCTTCTGGTGTAGTTACAATAACATTCAACCCTAGCTTCTTCAGCATGGCCTTATACCATGAGATATACTTCTTGCCCCTGGCAGGAGTTAGCACATATGCCTGGTTCTTGAGCCTTACTGTAGGTCCGAAGACAGGATGAGCTCCGATAACTTCAGCCTTGGAATGCTTCATCATCCACCTGACAGGCAGTGTCTTCACAGAGGTGAAGTCAGTAAACAATGCATCCCTCCTGACATGAGGCCCTATTCTCTTTATCATATCAAGAGTGCTCCTTATAGGGACAGTTACGATCACAACATCTCCAAGCGCAGCAGCCTGCTCAGGGGTTATCTTAGTATTCCTTCCGCTTAAGATTACCTTATAGCCTGCCTTCTGGAGCGCAGGCTTGAAGAGCTTCCCCATCTTGCCTGTCCCGCCTATTATGGAAATGATCTTTGGTCTCATCTTTTCATGCCCTAATAATCGATATATATAAATCTTATTGATGTGTTTAACTCATTCCCCTATTATCTCCTTCTCTATCCTGTGCGAGTCTTTGATGATCCTCTTGAAGATATCTTCTGCAAGGTCAGGATCCAACCCTGCTCCTTCTGCCATCTTCCTCTTGTCTTGGATTATCTCCTTCTCCCTCTCAGGCTGGTACCTTTTTATGTTGTTCTTAACCTTGAACTCAGCTACTTTTGGGATTAAGCTCTGCCTTTCAGCAAGCACCATCACCAATGCGCTGTCTAACCTGTCCAGATGTTCCCTTATCTCTTCCAGCTCCATTTTATTACCTCCATAAGAGGTTATCTTACCTCATAATTTAAAGCTTTCTTCCGAAATGCTCTGCAAGCACCCTGCCATAGACTATCGCTGCAGTGAAAGGATGTCCTGGCAGCCTTCCCGGCTTCTTTGATCCGTCAGCCTGGCACTCGCCTATCGCGAAAAGCCCTTCACACCCTACGGCCCTTCCAAGGTAATCTGTCTTTATGCCTCCGCTGGTGTAATGCACGCATGGCTTAACCCTTACCTTGCTCTTATCATCTATGAAAAACACCTCATGGCCTTCTGAGATCCTAGATTCTATCTGATCTATGAGAACATCAAACATCTCATGATAGCTGTCTTTCCTTATGCTCTCTCTTGCCTTTGCATCAAACACATAGTTGCCTTGCTCATCCATGAACTCGCCTTTGCTGCTCACTGCGCCTATCAATACTTCGCCGTTGCCATTGAGCCCGAAAGGATGCCTGAAGATGCAGTCGAGGTTTACTATCCTGCCCTTGTTCTTCTCAACTTTGCTGAACAGCCTGAAGCTTTTGTCTTTGTCATTGAAATTCCCATCATAGCCTCCTGTAGCAAGGACAAGATTCTTGGCCCTTATTGCATGCTCATTATCAGGCCGGTTTATCCTTATCTCAAAATGATCCTTTTCCTTAGTAAAATCGACCAGTTCTGAGTGGTTCATTATCATAGGAATCCTTTTCTGGAGTTCCTGCATCATGATACGGCCGCCTCTCACTGTTGTTGTTGGGATCACGCCGAAGCTCCTGTACTCAAAAGGTATGCCTAACTCTTCGAGAAGTTCAACAACCAGTCCACTACTCTCATAGATGAACCTTATCTTCTCTTCATCATCTCCCATCTCTGTGCATCTCTGCACGATCTCTTCTATATTTCCGAGGTCCAGCCTGCAGTGGCCGTAGCTCAGCACAGAATTGTTCTTAAGCGGGCTGTTCTGGTCGTTCAGGATGAGATAATCTGCCTTTCTCTTCTCGAGTTCAAAAGCCAGGGCTGAGCCTGCTATCCCGCTCCCGACGATTATAGTTTCATATTCCTTTTTCATGATATTCCCCTCTCTAAGCTCTTTTTGCGGAATTTAGAAGACCGGATCCTAGTGATGTTAAATTTTCAAAAGTGAATCCGGCTCAGCAATCCCGGCAATCACCAAAAATAAAAATAGAACTTAAAGCTGGCACTAGCAAGATTCTTATCGTTTACATTGCTAGTCTTTCTCATGATGGGCGATACGTCGTCTTGATATATAAACTTTCCCTTTATTCTGCTGGAAAGGTTTCAGTGGTCACTAGACAGGGCTGCGTGAGCTATAAATAATCTTAGCAGCCTATAATCCCTATGGCAATCTTAGAGAAGCTAAAAGTCCTTGGCATGGGCGCCAAATATGACAACTGCGGCTGCTCTGTCTCTCCGAAGAAGATCCCCAGGGTTGCAGATGCTATCTCAAATGCCATATTCGAGACCTCGACAGAAGGAGGAAAGACCACCAAGCTGTTCAAGACATTGATGTCGAATGCCTGTACGCATGACTGCAGCTATTGCCTTAACTCTACCTCCTGCAAGAACTCAGCTCAAAAGGTCGCTCTTGAGCCAGAGGAACTTGCACGCACTTTCAGATTCCTTCTCAAAAAAGGTTATGTTACAGGTCTCTTCCTGAGCTCTGCTGTCACAGGAAACCCTGACAGGATGGCAGAGAAGATGGTGGAGGCAGTATCTATAGTGAGGCATAGGTATAATTTTAAAGGCTATATACATATGAAAGTGCTTCCCGGCACGAGCTATGACCTTGTCAAGCGAAGCGCAGAGCTTTCCCATAGGCTGAGCATAAATATCGAATCTCCAAGCAAGGCAAGGATAAACGAGATCTCCTCCACAAAAGACTATAAGAATGATATATTGAAGAGGCAGTCATGA
>CAYNQH010000026.1:0-627 GCA_964399255.1 uncultured Methanosarcinales archaeon
ACATTCAATTCTGACAGCCTGTTCAAGGTTGCCAACAGGATGGTCTCTGAGAATAAGATAAAAGGGTTTAACCTAGATACTTTAGCCTGGGCAGCCTTGACATTATCCTATTGCGAAGGATACTGGTCGATTGATGAGTTTGCTGATGGACTTAAGAGATGGAAGGATTTCCTCAACTTCAGGTATCTTGCTTCTAACACCCTGTCCCAGATAGATGATAACTTTGGAGAGGATTCCAGCAATATTGACGCGACTCTTGAGACCCTTTCGACCCCTGGAAGTGAGGCAAGGATGAGGCTTGATCTCTATGCTGAGATGCTCTCTAAATATGAGCTTACAGAGGTTGCTAATGATGCCTTAAATGAGGAATCCGGGCTTAAGAAATGGCTTGTAGATAATAATTTCATCAACGCTCCCAAGGCTGTGAAGAAACCTTTAGCTGTAGTTAAGGAAGAGAAATATGAGCCTGTTTTCAAGGAGTATCTTAAAAATTATGAAGATTGGCTTTCTCATCGTGACGCAGAAAGGTTTGTTACGGACCTTAGCAAGGCAGCAGAAAAGAATAAGATGAAGAAAGACCGCCTGCAGGAGCTTTTCAATGATTATGGGCTTAGGCTTGTGGAGTTG
>CAYNQH010000026.1:637-9238 GCA_964399255.1 uncultured Methanosarcinales archaeon
GGCCAGTCCACCTCATTAAGATGCTTGAATACCACAGTGAAGAACCTATCTTCGATGAGGCAGAGCTGAGACAAGGAGTCAGCAGTAAGCTTGCTGAACTTGTGGGGGGAAGGAATAACCATCAGCTTGCAAGATTCTTGATCTTGCCTTCGAATGTCATAGACAAGAACACCGAAGGGATTGAAGAGTTTGTCATAGCTTATGAGCATTTGAACGGTCCTCTTCCTGACTTTGAGGCAAGAACTGCAGCACCCGAGCAAAAGAAGGATGTGCCTGCATCTGCAAGTCCTGCGCCTGCTTCAGTTGATGATTATTTTGCTGACGGCCTTACCCTGTATATGATGATCGGCGGTCCTGCAAGCACTAAGTCATCATATGTCAAGGCGAACATAAAGGAAGGAGAGGCAGTCGCGAGCAATGACATCCAGGGCACTAAAGCCAAGAAGCTTAAGTTCATGAAGGAAGCCTTGAGCCAGGGAAAAAATGTCTGGGTGGATGATACCAACGGGAAGAGCAGCATAAGGCAGGAGCTGGCAGATATTGCAAAATCTTACGGCGCTAAGGTCGTCGGTGTTTATGTAAACACACCTAAAGAACTCTGCATGCAATGGAACAAAAGCCAGGACAGGATTGACCGAGGTGCAAAAGTGCCGGATATAGCTATCCACACATATTTCAAGAATTTCGAGGCGCCTGACGAGCCTATCTTTGATATGTTGATAGTGGTAGATAAGGCTAAGAATAGCTCTTGAGCATCTCGCTTATCTTTTTGCCGTCGGCCTTGCCCTTGAGCTTTGCCATGGCCTGGCCTATCAATGCCTTGAATGGGGCTCCTTTGTTGGCTGCAACTATCTTTTCTATCTCTTTCTTCAGCTCTGCGTCTGACATCAGCTCATACTTTGAGAAATCAAGCTTATTTGTCTTGCCGTAATTTAGGAGTATCGCGTAGACAGAATCCTTTGATATCTTTCCTGCATCCAGCTCGGCAAAGAGCTTTTCAAAGTCAGCATCGCTCGGCTCGACTTCAATATTGTCCTTTCTCCTTATTGTTTTCGGAGTAGAGAGCATGGTCTCTGCGATGAATGCAGGCTTTACGTTCTTGAATTTTTCTACAAATTCAACCAGGATGTCTGCCTTGCCTGCTTTTGATAGTGCATTTGAAAGGTCCTGTCCGAGGCCGAGCTTCTTGATCTTCTCTGCCTTGTCTGATATGAGCTCAGGCAGCTCTACCTTGGAAGCGTCGATCCTTATAGGGATAGTGTCTGTCTCTGGGTACATCCTTGCAGCGCCAGGCATCGGCCTTAAGTATTCGGTGGTGCCGTCCTTGTTTGCTTTCCTGACACCTTCTTCTATCTTCTTGCCTTTCTTTACAAGATCCTGCTGCCTTGCCACTTCCCCTTCTATGACCTTTACTATATATTGGACATCCTGGAAACCTTTTATCTCTGTCCTTGCTCCTCCTTTGATGGAGATGTTGACATCCTGTCTTATAGTTCCTAGGCCTCTCTTCACGCCATCGACAGAACGGAGGATCATGCCTATCTTCTGCGCAGCTTCCTTTGCCCCTTTAGGAGATTTTATATCTGGCTCTGTGGCGATCTCAATGAGAGGTATGCCCAGCCTTGATAGGTTGTAGACATCATACTCTTTTGTCCTTTCCTTGACCTGTGCAGCCTCTTCTTCAAGGCATATAGTAGGTATCCTTATCCTGCCTTCAGAAGTCTCTATGTATCCATTCCTTGCGATAAGAGAAGTCCTCTGGAATCCGGTAGTGTTAGAGCCGTCGACTACTGTCTTCCTCATTATCTGGACCTCATCTACAAGCTTAGCGTTGAGAAGCAAGGCTACTTTTACAGCTGTATCCAAAGCTTCCTTGTTCATCAGGTGAGGAGGCTCTTCATCGAGCTCGACAAGGCAGGTCGTGTCTGTGTAAGCATGATATATGAAATGCTTGGCCTTGGCCATCTCATGCTTGGCAGCCTGATCCACCTCTCCAGTCTCGCCAGCTACAGCCCTGAGCTCTCTCTTGATTATTATGTCTGGCTTGTCATCCCTTATTGTTGTAGGACAGTTGCAGAACAGCTTTTTGCCTTCAAGCTGCTGGTGTATCTCTATCCCGCACATGAATCCTAGCTTCTGGTAATCCGGTTCCATAATGCTCACTAGAATACACTCTTATTTAAATCTTACTTTATCGATACTTTTATATATCCCCAGATTCTATTTATGTTTCATGGCTCTTGTCACTATTGTTATGCCTGAAGGAGGGATGAAGCCTTTAGCAATCCTTATGGCTTCTTTGGTGTATTATCTTGCTATCATAATATTCTGTTCTATCATATACAAGGTGTTGCCAAAGAAATTTTTTGAGATAACTAAAGGCAAGATTATAGCATTGGTAATACTCTTTATAATCCCTCTTATTGTCAAAATAAGAAGTGTGGGTGATGCATATAGGAATCCTATCGTGATTGCAAATATAGCGATTGATATAGCCTTGGGCATATTGGCATTATTCCTTATCATCTGCGCATTTGTATTCCTATATTATCAGATGAAGAAGAAAAGGCTATGGAAAGACAAGAAAGAGTTGGTTGCTTCTATCCTCATCATCTTGCTCCTCAATGGCATAACCCTTCGTTTTTTTATGACCCTCCTTTTTGTTATAGTATCATATGTGGCCATATAAACCAGCCTATATCCCATAAGATGATAATCTGATCTTTGGCGCAAAAGCTTTATAACCCTCGGGGGTTTTATCCTTCTCATGAAGCCAGACAAGAATAATAAGAACAAAAAGAACAACAATAGCAAGGCATGGCTGTTCATCCTGCCGCTTATACTTGTATTCCTAGGTATTGCACCTCATCTTGAAGCGAGGTTGCATGAGTGCGAGCCTTTGATAAAGATAGTGGGGATGCAGGCGCCTTTCTGCATCACTGCAGGGCTTAACCTCCTGCTCCTTCCGGGCTTCTTGGTAGTGCTTCCTTTCATAATCTTTACAAGAAGCATGGTCATGAGCCACTATTTTATATGGAACATCCTGATATTTATACTGAGCTTTCTTTTTTACTCTCTTGTATTCTATCTTATACATAGATACATAATCAAGAAATCCTAGACCTGTCTTTCCCAGATAGTCTTATCCCCTGTCTTCACTTTCCTTATCCTGTGCATAGGTATCTCTGCTTCTCCATATTCCTTGTCTATTACCAGGAAATTTCCCTCTACCCTTTTTATATCGCTGAACTTAAGCTCTATGAGAGCCTTCGTAACCATATCAAGGTAGAACAATGAATATCCTGAAGGGTCTTCCTTACTATCCCAGGTTATCCTGTTGATAAGATCTTTTATTGTCTGCATAATATGGGGGTATGCAAAGGAATTATTTAAATCATCCTTCTTTTTGCCCTGCAGGCTCGTCATCTTCTGAGGATATCATATTGTCTATGTAATATCTCTCTAGCTCGAAGAATGAGTTCAGCATGCAGTCCGCATAGAAACCCTTATTGTTATCTACATGGTCAAGGATCTCTCGCCGTGACTCCAGAAGGTTTCTCTGCATCACGTCTCTTGCTGATTCTCTTACGACCAGCTCTCCTGTGAAGAAGAATGAGAATAGATCATAGACTTTCTGCAGCTCTACCCATAGTTTCAGAGTGAGGGGGACATCTTCTGACTCATGCATCTTGCCTATCTCTAGGATAAGGTTCTTCCTGAATTCATGGGTCCTTTTTATTGAGACCTCCAGCAGATATTTCGGGACATACCTGTCCAGGAACTCTTCCCTCTGCCCGTCAAGCTTCTGGATCAGTTCAGATCCATAAGGCTCAGCCCCTAATCCTTCATAGAACTCCCTGATCTTGATATAGTCAGGGCTCTGCGATTCATAGGCCTGCCTCTTGCCATAGCATTCTACTATAAGAATTTCTTCATCTATCCCTTTGTTATTAGCCTCGCAGACAGTCCAATGTTCAACCATCACCCTAGCTGACTGGCTTATAGTGTTGATTATTGATGGCAGCTCTTCATCTCTAAAGCTGTATTCAAACTCTATGTTTTTCCCTGGCCAGATAAGGTCTACTATCTTTTCTATCATGTTATCAGCTATTATATCCTTTTTTCCAGAACGAGCTGGAGCTATACACCCCTTTTTTCATCTAGCGGATACAGCTTGTTTATAAATTTTTCTCAGAATTTAGCGGGTAATTTATCTATAATCAGTAAAGAAAAGTATTTGCCTCAGTCCTTTCCGTGATCTCTCCGGCAATGTTGGCGAGCATCAGCTTTTTTACTTCCTCTGGCTTTGTTGTGTGGCCTAGGACCCAGCCTAGCTTAACATAGGCTGTCTCTGGCAGCATGTCCTCTGCAAATATGCACTTGGCCTCTACAGAAAGTTTCCTGAGATTAGTATAGACATAAGGGTGGACCCTGCCGTACAAAGTCTGTGATGCTATAACTACAGAGAGGCCCTTATCGACTGCCTTCTTAAGGTTAGGTATAAGGCTATTCTTGCTCATTGTAGGGACGTGGCCGAGGGCAGTTGCGCTTATGACCAATCCTTTATAACCCTTGTTGATATAGAAATCTATTATCTCTGGATCCATATTAGGATAGACTGTGATCATCGCTATCTTCTCCTCAAAATTATCATCAACCTCTACATTTCCCTTGCTCCGTCTCTTATAATCCTTGTTTGTGATCTCTATCTTGCCGTCTTTCCATACCTTTGCAAGAGGCAGCTCATTTACCGGCCTGAAGGCATCCCTTCTGGAAGTATGCATCTTCCTTAATTTGGTGCCTCTGTTAAGGATGCAGTATGTATCTTCTGTAGTTCCGTGCAGGCATGAGACCACTTCAGCGCCCTCGAATTTCGCAGCTGCTGTTGCAGAGCATATGAGATTCATGAATGCATCGCTGCTTCCACGATCTATGCTTCTTTGGGAAGCTGTTACTATGACTGGCTTGTTTAGGTTCTTGAGCATGAATGATAATGCTGCTGTGGTAAAGTGCAGTGTGTCTGTGCCCTGTGTTATTATTACTCCTTCTGCATCTGAATTTAGCTCTTTTGCAGCTATCTTTGCTATCTTTTTCCAGTCTTCTACGCACATGTCCTCGCTCATGAGAGATAGAGGTTTCTCTGCCCTTATGTTTGCGATGTCTAGGAGTTCTGGGCACATCTCTACAAAGTCTTCTGCAGTGTAATCTGCATAGACTCCGCCGGTCCTGTAGTCTACTTTTGATGAGATCGTTCCGCCTGTAGATATAAGGGATATGAAAGGGAGTTTCTTGTTTATATCTATCTTCTTCTTTTTTGAGACAATAGGCTTTCCTTCCTTCAGAACTTCTATCTTTTTTATCTTCTTCTCATCGAGACCTATGTTATATCCAGAATCCAGCTTCAGGACTGTAAAATTCCCTTCAAGAAGTTCAGGCCTCTGTATGACTACCCCTTCCAGCTCTTCCTCTGCTGTTGTTACCTTTACCCTATCACCGGCTTTTGCTTTCATCTTATGAACATCCTCTTATTATCACATACCTGTAGGTATATCTATAAATATTGTCTGTATATTAAACTTTTGCTTGAGGAGCTTCATCAATGCCTTCACTCCTGTAGTCTCAGTTGCGTAATGGCCTGCTATTATCATGTTCATCTTAGCTTCTTTTGTAGTGTGGTAGGTGTGAAGAGGCGCTTCTCCGGTTATGAAAAGATCAAGCCTTGACTTTATAGCTTCTGTTAGGGCAAGAGCTCCGCCTCCGCTGACTATCCCTACAGTCTTTACTTTTTTCTTTCCGAAGCTTAGGATTTTAGATTTAGTCTTTATCTCCCTGTTCAGTATTGCAGCTGTCTGTGCAGGGCTCATGGCCTTGCTGAGAGAGCCGCTATATCCTATGCTTGTTCCATGATAACGGCCGAACTTTTTTATCTTATTGAGGCCCAGAATGTTTGCAAGCTCTATATTATTGCCATACTTCTCATGCTTGTCAAGCGGCAGATGCACACCATAAAGGCTCATCTTATTCTTCTGCAGGAATGCCTTTCTTTTTGCAGTATTCTTGAGAGGGTCTTTCAGGCCTTTCCATAATATCCCATGATGCACTACAATAAGGTCGCACTTTGCTTTCTTTGCTTTCTCAAAGACTTCGATGCAGCCATCGACAGCAAAGCCGATCTTGGTGACCTGTGTCTTTCCTTTCACCTGCAGGCCATTCTTTGATGTGTCTTTTATGGATCTTATCTTGAGCTCCTTATTCAGGAATCTGGTTATTGTGTTTAGGTTTTCCATAGGGTTTATCTTGAGGTGTTTTTATTTAAACCTTTTGAGAATTTTATAATTATTTTATAGTTATTTTATAACTATTTTTAAGTAGCAAATAATAGGAAGTTTTATAAATAAAACTTAGTTTTTTAGGCACTATGGGGCTTAAGAAATATCTTATGGCGGGATTTTTGGCGGTGGCCACGTTAGGGTTAGGACTAGGTATTCATAACCTCATCAATCGTAAGGCAAGCAAGAAAATATATCCTTCTCTTGTAGAGGAGTATGCCCATGCTTCTGGTGTATTCCATGATGCAGAAAACAAGTTCCAGACTGCAAGCCAGCTGGCCCCTCCAAATATAATTGGTGAAGGTGCTGGGGCAATCCGTGAACGCCAGATCATATGGGATGGGATAACCCGAGAGAACATAAGGCTTAAGGCAGAATATGAAGAAGGGGAGCTTGATGACTTTACAGATGATACCAAAGACTTGATAGCTAGGATAAACAGCTTTGAAGAAGGGATGGTTAAAGATATCAAATCACTAACTGACTTTGTGAATGCAAGGCAGACAGCGATAAGCAATGAGGATTTTGTCCTAAGCTATCAAGGTGACTTTTTTGAACTGCTTGCAAAGTACCAGCCTATGGCGCATGAGATCATGGCTCATCCCTATAATAAGTCAATGTGGGATAAGGCGAATAATATGATTAGTGCTGCAGGTGTTTTGTTCTCTAATAATAAGGACATAGACTTCCCCACTGGCATAAGGGAGCATGACAGACATTTTACTACACAGGATTATCTCGCATGGATCAAAAAGCAGAAGAAGGTTGTGGATGCATTTAGGGCATCAAAGACAAATTTCGATGGGCTGGAAACTCTTTACCAGCAGCATAAGGAGATCGGTGCGATAGTAGATGCAAACATGATTGAGATCGTCCAGGATACAGGATTTAACGGACCTTTCTGCAGGATTGTTGCAGACGGCAAGGATGCAGGGTATATTATGGATGAATCTGATCTTCATTCCAACCGCTATCTGGTCTACACGAGAAATAAACTTCTTATAGCTAATATAGACTTTAGCAACACTGGTGGCTTATACAAGATGGTGATCAAGGATGGGGATGATGCGCCTATAGGGACTATCACTTATGAGGAAGTGAGCTTAGGATTTTTTGAGAATATTTGGACCCTTAAGATGTTCAGGGGCAAGGATATCATCTGGCAGCCTAGAAACTTTCTTATGTCTGAGGTAAGGTCTAGTCTAATTGAAAGCAATCTTGCATGGGAGCATATAAAATATGATAACTCTATCACAGCAGACAATTATATCTGGGTGAACAAGATAGAACAGGGAGATGGCAGGATGTATCTCTCTATGCTTATACTTATTGATTATGGCATAGACCAGATTAATGATAACTAAACGGAGTGTTCAATAAAATGTCATACAGCAGATCTTATCTGAGCTTAGTCAGGGATTGGAGCAGGAACAAGATAGCAGCAGTTGCAGCAGCAGCTGTGCTCAGTATAGGGGGCATTGCTTACGGAGCCCATAGTTTCCTCAAGTGGAGGGCTACAAAGGCTTATGAAAATCTGATCATGGAATACTCTCAGGTTTCTAAGCTTTACAAAGGCGCTGATAGGAACATAAAGGAAGTAGGAGATATAGTTCCTCCTGAAGTTGCGGGCGATGCTGCTCGCGGATTAAGTGAGTTTGATATCACCTTCACCAATATAACTAATGCTAAGAGGGAGCTTGAATCAGAATATAAAGAAGGTGAATACTGGGGATACCCTGGCGAAGTTTCCGACCTGGTAGAGAGGATAGATTCTTTTGAAGAGCAGCTCAAGCCTGCTGTCCAGCCTTTGCAGGCTTTTGTCAATGCAAGGAACACTGCTATAAGCAACGAGAACTTTGTCTTAAACTATCCTGCTGAGTATGATGCAATGCTTTCAAAGTACAAGAAAGTCGTTGCGGACCTCCAGGAAAAGGGGTATACCCAGAGCATAAAAGACGGCTCAAGAAAGGCCCTTGAATCAGCAATCAAGGATTTCCAGAGAGTCAATGCAGGCGATTTTATCACTGGGATAAGGGAAAAGGACGGAGAGTTCGATACCTCAGACTATAACTCCTGGATAAGCAGGCAGAATAATTTCGTCAGGCCTTTCCAGAACTCTAAAAAATCTTTTGAGGCAATAGAGAAGTTTGCACAGCTGCAGCAAGACATTAGCCTTGTGATGAATGCGAAGAGCCTTGAGCTTATAGAGCAGATGTCAGTAGGCAAGGACTATGTGATAAAGGCAGACGGCAGGACTGTAGGCTATATAGAC
>CAYNQH010000027.1:0-9140 GCA_964399255.1 uncultured Methanosarcinales archaeon
TCTTGAATGTGGTCGGACCGCATGCTGATGAACCATAGTTCTTACCGTCACCTGTTGAGTCTTTATATGAACAGCAGGTATTCTTGTCCTTGCAGTTATATTTCTGCTTATTCCTGCCTGTCTCATCCCCTAGGCCGTATTTATCTTTAGCCCAGTAAGCCTGGTTATAGTAAGGTATCTTCTCAGTTTCTGCGAAAAAGATTGTTCCTGGAGGACATGGTGCTGTGCAGCATGCAAACTTCTTATTTACAGTGCATTCATTGTATAGCTTCTGGCCGTACAGGTCCTTAATGATGTTCCTTGCGTCATTGCAGTAATGACAGCTCTGGAAGGGGAGATACGCGCCAGCCATTATATAATCATGGAATGCATCATAAGGGTTGTTTAATATCAGTTTCTCTTCAGGAGGGCTCCAAACGCCATTCTTTGAAAACCTGCTTGAATCCTCTAAGGTGGTCCATAATGGGCTGTCAGCTGAATAGACAGCAAGATTCCTCGCATTGGTCACTTCTGTCCACTTTGCGTCAGCCGAGACCACATAGAATATGTCAAATAAATTGTCATTTTGGGTTGGTTTTGACTGCCCGACCAGGCCTCCTATAAGCTTCCATGGAGGAACATTACCTCCCTTTCCACTTTCCTTCGGACCTGTTGTTATGACAAAGATTATCCTTATCCCTGTGACCTTATAGACCTTCTCAAGCTTCTCATTTAGCTTCTTAGGATCTTTGATATTATCAAAAAGCTTGACATCGATCTTTTCCCCATTAGCCAGGGTTGAAGGCAATGCAACATCTCTTGTATCAAAGAAGAACCTTGGAGGAGCAGGGGCTTCTTCAAGAATCTTTCTCTGGAGAACCATGCCTGGCTCTCCTGCCTTATTGCAGCATACTGAATCACCAAAGCATAGCTCTTTCTTTGTGTCTCCGACACAGAACTCCTGTTTTACACAGGTATAACCTTGAGACCCGTAATCCCTATCGCACTTTGTAGTGTTTGATCTGCAGCATATCTGCCTTGAAGGGCATACTTTTCCTTCGTCCACTCCGCCATATACCTGACAGCCGGAGTTGCCTGTCTTCTTTGGATCAACTCCCCATCCTAGACCAAGATCTATGCAATGCCCTGCAGGGCATACCTTATCTTGAGCAGCAGGAACTTCGCCTGGCTCTCCGCAGCAGACCTGTTCACCAGGGCAATGGCCTGGCTCTATATGGCCTTTGCAGCTGTCCTCTTCTATGCACCGATAGCCTTCAAAATTTCTGATGCATGAGGGGGTTGATTCTTTGCAGCATATCTTGCCTTGAGGACATGTCTTGCCAGAGTCTTCCCCGCCATATACCTGACAGCCTAATCCTGCCTGGGACCACAGCCTTTCAACTCCCCATCCAAGGCTTGTATCTATGCAGTTTGAATCAGTGCAGCTCTCTGCATGTGCTGAGATTGCCAAAAAAGAAAGGGATATGATAGATATCAATAAAGCTAAAGATGCATAAGCATATCTTTTTTTCATCATCATTTGCCTTGTTTGTCTAATGGGATGCAGCAATAATTATTAGGTGCAGTGCAGTCTGTATCAGGCACTGTTATATAGCCCATAGCGCAGCTGTCAAAGCATTCGCCGCCTCTTGAGCTGCAGCTTACAGCACCTGTACCGAAGATATTATATTTAGACATCACCATGACAGTCATGACAACCAGGATTATTATGCCAATCACAAAGATTATTATGATATTGATGCCTAAGCTTTGGGCTTTCTTAGATCTCATTTTCATCTCCTTTTTAAGTAAAAAACGACTCAGCTTTTTATAAATCTTGCGTTTATATATAGGCATATCAAAGGATAATCAAAGGATAATCAAAAGCTATCAAAGAATTATAAGGTAGATCCTAAATAAGACATTTAAAGATGATGCATTAAAAGAAAAGAATCAAATATATTTGCTCGCAGATCAGGCTTCTACTATGCTCCTGTCGAGCTTCTCAGCTTCCTCATCAGGATTCACATCAACAACCACATCATTGGTCATGAACTCAAGGCGGTCGAACATAACGTTCTTGACTGCCTTTCCCTTTACTTTTATGATCTTCCCAAGAAGCTCGTTCTTCATGTCCTCAAAAGCATCAGGCATCTCCTTATATTTAAGGAGCTCTTCCTTGCTCTTTCCCATAAGCTTCTCGACCTGATCCCTGAAGAACACTGCACGGATATTCTCTGTGCCGTCATCAAGGAATATGTTTATCACATAACCATAAGATGGATTGACATTACCATGCTGTTCGCAGACAAAGCTGTTCTCTTTCCTCTTAGCCCTCTTGCCGCAATCAGCGCAGATCTCATAGAATCTTATATCATATACCTGGACTATAGTCCCAAGGAGCTCTACATTTTGGTCTGTCTCGCTGAGATCCTTTATGTTCTTCCTGGAGAAATTGACAGAGCTTGCCCGCCTGACTTCCCCTACATTCTCGCCTTCAGGATTTATGACAAGCTTCCCTCTCTCATTCATATGGACCTCTCGCCTTCCCTGATTTTCACGGACATAGCCTCCTTTTATCTTGACTATCATATCTTTCTTTAGGCTCTGAAGATTGTCAGCCTGCTCGTTCCAGAGCACAATCCTTATCATGCCTGTCTCATCCCCTACAAGGAATGAACCTACCTTTCCAGGGCCTCTCTCTGTGGTGAACTCCCTAACATCATAGACATCAACAACTTTTGCAACAGCCTCTACATTCCTCATGCCTGAAACTATATTCTTCACCTGAAGACGGCCCACATCACCAAAAAGCTTTATCCCAAGCTCGTTAGCCACTATATGTGCTGCTCCATCTTTAGAAATAAGGCCTGAGAGCTGGTCGAGCTTCTTTTTTATCCTATCGCTGATTTCAGCTTCAGGAAGCCCTGTGCTCTCAACTATCCTTTCAACAACTTTTTCATAAGGAAGATTTATCATGAATGCTATCACCCCAAAAATAATCTAAACCTCTACATGATAAAGTGGGGGGCAGTTATTTATAAGTTTTATTGTTATGAACTGATTAGTTTGGCAATATTTTTGAGAAAAAGCTGATATCCCTACTTTAAGGGGATTCAAGCACAAAATGATGATTTGCATTGTCTGGATCGCTGGTGTCATACTTCAGTTTAGTTATATATCCTAAATCTTTATTCTCAGGCTTTGTGAGGTCTGGATTGCCTGATTTGTCTCTTATAACTGCTAAGGTCATGTAATCCTTATCTATCCTGAATATCGGCTCAAAAGAGTATCTATCCTGCCCTGCAGGGAGACTTGCAGGCATCTCTCTTTCTAATATAGGCGGGGAGCTTATAATCTCATCTATGCTTGGAGGAGTTGAAGGATCTGATATCTCCTTGCCATACATCACAAATCTGAAAGAATCATCTACCATCGCCTGGCCGTTCTCGCCTAAAGGAGACCTATCAGGATCATAGGCTGGTCCTCCAAGAGTCAAGGTAAAGAGCAAGGAGTATCGTCTTGCAGCAGTATCAAATCCTAGATTTATAGAATTTATCCTTGCAGGAGATACATCATCGACAGAAGAGGCCCTTATGATCTCTGAGATCTCGCTCTCAGTGCCTTCAGAGGTTATCTGTGATACTGCAAAATTATACTGCTCCCCATCCTGTGGCAGTCCGGATAGGAAAAGGACATACCTGTCAGGTTCAGGGGAAACCAGCTTATAGAGCGCATCATTCTGGGGTATTGCTGCTTTCCGGCATGTGCTTTTCTCTTCTGTCTTGCATAGTTCATACTGCATTGATCCCTTGTCGAGACCTGACTCAGAGAGGTTATAGTATATGTTATCATCAAGTATCTCAAATAGGGCTCCTGAGCCGAAAGGTGCCTGGAAGGCTGCATCACCAGGTGATTTGAACTCTTTGGTGCCATAATATACCCTGAATCCACTGATCCCATCTAAGGTATGGTTCCATGTCATCACTACTGACCTTTCTGACTTCGGCCTATCGATGATTTGCAGAGCTTCTACCTTAGGGGGTGGCGGCTGAGGGAAAGTGAGTGCGAACTTCACTTTCCTGCCTGAAGGCTTATGGATCACGTCAAAGTTGAATATCCTTGATTCCTTTAGTTTGCATTCCTTATCTTCGAATTTAAGCGTGCTGCCGGGGATAGTCTTTGCCAGGTCGTTATCATCTATATATGCTATCTTGTCCTTATCGATGAGGTAAAGGTATATCTTATTCTTTCCTGTCGCGCCAACTACTCCTCCATCAGATATTAGCAGGGCATTATCAAACTCCCCTCTAGATTTATATCTTACCTCATAGGTCATCTTGGAGCTGAACTGAGGATTGAGCGTGACGCTATTGATAAAATAGCCTGCATTTGCACTGATATATTTTGTCAGTGTGCCTGCCTCACCTGCCGAATCAATAAAGGGAAGTTCGAATGAAGTGGTCTTCTCTCCTGTAGGAGTTATTGATACAGGGAAATCATTATCATCGAAACCTCTTAGAGCCCCTTCTTCTATGGTGAAACTGCATATGCACCCTGTATCATCCGAATCAATGCATTGTTCATACTTGTCTATAAGCTCGTAGAAGAGCCTTTCAGGACCTTTGGTTATCAAAGGCAGCTCATCATAAGGTGCTGTATAGACCCAGTCAAAATTTATGTCTTCACCATGGAACCTGTCTGTCTCTTTCTTTATGCAGTCATCAAGATATTTTGTCTGGGAATACTTGCATGCCTGGACAAGCTCTTTAGCTCTTGCCTGGATCCTGGCATAGAGGTCTGAGCCGTAGTTCACCTCTACGCTGAAGGAAGGATTGATATAATAATTGCCTACATCTATGCTTGTGAAGCCCATACCTCCTGCAGAAGATGATGATGTTGCGCTGCAGTCAGGAAGCTGCGTGAATTTCGAGATATAATCCCTTATAAGCTTGGTCAGCTGTCCTGAATTCAAAGTGTTTGAAGGCTCGTAAACATTGGCCATGGCCTCTACAGTCAATATGCCTGAGCCTATATAGTCAGATCCTTCTATAAGCTTATACCAACCGTCTATCCCTGATTTCCAGTCAGGATATCTGCAATAGCATTGGCCGTCTGGTGCATCATACTTATCAGCGCATCCCGAGCAGCCTATATTCTTGACAGAATGAGTCTCTTTTGAAGGCCCTTCTGTACCATATTTAGACTCTCGTTTGAACAATGCCATAAGTATCGCGGGGTCTATGCTCTTCTCCTTGCCTTTGTCATATATGTATTGCGCAAGGTCTTTTGCAGGAGAGCCTGCATCATCAAGCTCTTTCTTTATCTGTTCTGCTGTCATCCTAGGCTCGCTCTTTATATCTATTGGTGCGCATACCACATTGGTGCATGAGGGATTGCCTCCTTTTACCTTCTGATAATATTCAAGGAATATCTTATAGAACAGATAGTTGCCACCTCCCTTTGTCTTATAGCTGCAGTCATAGGTATGTGGGGTGTACTTATACAGGGAGAATGTTGCAGCATTCTCCACTATAGGATTAGACTTGACCTCAAAGCACTTGCTGGTGGTCATCTCAAAAGGGAAGTCTTTTGACTTTCCGTTATCATACCATTTCTTCAGCACTTTCACCATGCATTTCATCTGGTTCTCAAGCCCTCGATACTGCTCCTGGCATCCTGTGCTGTCAGGACACCCGCAGCCCGCGGCAAAATCCTTTGAGTCTCCTTTTATGGAATTCCTCTTGATGAAGCTCTGCTCTTTCTGCAGCGTAGTGAGAAGGACTATAGGGCTTATCCCCATCTCTTTGCTGGCCTTGTCTATAGCTGAGGCAAGGACATCTGTGCCTATATCTTTCTTTATACCATTGCCAGCCTCTGCATCAAGGAATCTTTTTATCTGCTCCTTGGTTATAGAAGTGTCTGTGAAGTCCTGGTCTGTTATGAGCATGTTAAAGTTAGGATTTGAAATGTCCGGGTTGCATGCGCCGCTGCCTTTCCCTGTCGCTGCAGAGGCTCCGCTGCCTGATGATGCTTCTGGATCAGTAGATGCGGCAAAGCCTGTGATCTTATCAGGCGATAGAGAAGATTGATAATAATAGTATGAAACAAAGACAAAAGATATGAAGATTAAGAAAGCCAACAGGTATGCCCTGCTCACATCCTTGCTCTTATCATCCACCTTAGGATTGCGAGGCCTCCTCTTCAGTAGTGTAATCAACAGGATCATTATTATTATAAAGCATATTATAGTAGGTATTATGAAAAATATCGGCTTTACCCTCTTCTCAAGCTTTCCCCCTACAACATCCTCCTCTCTGATAGCCTTATCTGCTAGGTCGACAAGGTCCTGGGGCTTTTCTTCCTGCTCAGCTGAAAGCCTGAAATTCCTATCCTGGCAGGTCCCCCCTATGCAGCAATCTACAGAATCAGAGGATATGACATATTCTCCATCAGGGCATATCTGCTCGCCAGGGCATATCATCCCTCCAAGATCAGAGCATCTCTCCTTAGAAGTATCTTCCGCGCCTATATAGGCATCGTAAGGTATGCATACTCCGTCACAGCATTCGTCTATCTCACCGATAGGATAATGTATCCCTATGCAGATCTCATCGTCTGAGCATAGGTCTCCTGCAAGATCCTTCCTGCAGTAGGAATAATCTTTTTCAGGATCGTCAAACCAGCATCCTCCTTCAGAGCTCCAGCAGTCTTCGCAGTCAGCATCAAGGCCTTCGCAGTCAGGGTCGCACCTGCCGTCACTTCTCATATCGCAGAATCCGTCGCTCCCCCCGCTTTGGCAGTCAGCGCATCCTATATAGTTCTCACCCCCTATGCACCTATCTTCTATGCATGGCTCGCATACTCTATTATTGTTGCAGAACTTGACATTTACATCCTCAATTTTCTTATCCCCATCAAGAAGCCTTATCCTTCCTATGCTATTATCATATGGGACAGTGAGATAGTATGAGGGGATAGAGTATATCTTTTCTATAAGCCTCCCTTTCTCAGTGTATATCTCTAGATCAAGGTTATCTGTGACCTGGCCCTCAAAGAAATCCACATCATAGAATAAATTATTCTCAATAACCTTTGCCTCATCGATATAAGGCGGATACTTCCCGCTATAGCTGATATAAATATAAGGATCTGCATGGACAAGAGGAATTACCAGAGTTAAAATCAAGAGGGATAACAGGAAGCCTAAAGCTAGGCTAACATAGCTCTTTCCTCCCCTTCCCTGGGAATCGGGGCCTATATCTATTGCCCTGTTCATTGTCATGTTCATTGCTATATCCATCACCATTTTCATGGCCTGAAAGGCACCATCCTCGCGATATTGCATACATCGTCCACAAAATTCCTTGACCATACCTGATGTTCTCCATCAGACGGGTTTGTCCTCCTCTGAGGCCTGCTTACATAAGGGTCATTTATTATAAGAGCATTATCAGTAAAGCCTATAGCTAGGATATAGTGTCCTCCTGTACCTGGCGATCCTCTTTCTGATGTTGCCCAATTCTTAGGCTGGGTTATTACAAATGGAACAGGATTTCCTTTTTCAAGCTCTGCCTTTATCTTATCAAAGCTGCCAGGTATTGCTGCAGTGTTTGAAAAACCTTCTTTCTTAGCACCACGTATTATTCCTGCATGATACCCTCCTCCGCCTCCAGTATAAACCTGATATTCCTTATTCCCTCCATTATTAGGATTGCAGTAGAGCCCTTCAAACGGTATGTCCTTCCCTCTTGACTGGAAGGCCATCCATGCTGCGCAGGAATTGCATGCATTAGAGCAGCTTGATTTAGACCAGCCGCAGCTCTTATCTGGAGCGCATTGGTTCCTATAAGGAGGGATTACTGTTATAAATTTTGTCCCTGGAGGGCATTGGGCCCTGCAGCATTTCGTGCCGCTTTTTATGCACTTGTCATATTCAGGATCTCCAAAAAGCTCCTTGACATATTTTCTGGCAGCGCTGCAGTAGTTGCATTCCTGGTCAGACATCGGCTGAGCAGAGCCAGATCCTATCCCAGAACCGTCAGAACCTGCACTCCCAGAACTTCCTGACCCTCCCAAATTTTCATAGCTAAGGCCTACTTGCGTGAAGGATAACGGGAAAGCAACCCTTTCTTTAGGGGTGCCGACTACAAGGGAGCTTTCTGCATCCAAAGGCTTTACAGTATACTCATAGTTTGTATCAGGGAAGACAGCGTCATCATACTGGCCAAGGATAGGGTCAAGATTATCATCAAGGACATGTGTAAAAGCCTTCCCGGTCACTGCAGGGAAGCACTCCTCTGTCTCAGTAGTCCACAGCCCATAACCTCTATGATCCCCGCATTTTGACTCCTCTAATATAAGGCTTCCTTCATCCAAGCTTGCCATAGCATCAGCAGAAGCTAGCTTCACTGCTATATCCAGATAGTTGAAGGCAGCCTCTCCTCTTTGATACTGGCCATAAAGCTGGAGCTGAGCAGGCCCTATGAACCTTATTCTATCATTGACATCTTTTATCGTGTCTGCGTTGCTTAGCAGGATAAGCGCATATGTAAGGACGCCTATCGTCATTAGGGCTATAGCTATATTGAAGAAAAGCCCTTTCTTCGATCTCGACATCCTTTTCATCTTTGCATTCTCATCTCTTCCTTACTTTCTTGAGAGCCAGGTTTACCTGACTCTCCTCCCATCCTGCGCTGACCATATATCTTCTTATCTGCGCATCGTTTATACCCTTCTCTGCGTAATCTTTTACATCTGCAAGAAGCTTAGGAGGTATCTCTCCAAGATATAACAGGTAGTATAGTGCACCAAGCACGATAAGAGCTAATAGCAGGATGATATGGTAGACATAATCCTTAAGATAGTTCCTTCCTGGCTTTAGCTCATGATCCTGATAGCCATACCCATTATATCCTTGTGCCATATCTTCTTCGACTTTCTCTATTGCTTTTGCATCATTTCGCGAGTTCCTGCATGAGCCTCCGATGCAGCAGGCATAATCTCCTAAATAGTCCATGTCTCCTCCTTCACATCTATCCTCATAGCTGCAAAGTTTCCCTTCAAGCTGTTCGCACAGTATCTGTGCTCCTGGCTTGCCATCATACATGCATCCATCTCCGCAGCCTATGCAGTCAGCATCTATTCCCTCACAGTCAGGG
>CAYNQH010000028.1:0-953 GCA_964399255.1 uncultured Methanosarcinales archaeon
AAGGTGGCTGAAAGGTTTTATTCTGCGAAGAAGGACATAAATCTTTCACAGGCTAGGATATTCTATACTGAATACACAGACGGTCCTGCCCTCTCTATCTATGATAGGCTTTCTGTGTTTGAGAAAGAGCTTAATAACAGGAAGAGCAAGAGAAGCAGGAGCAGGAAAAATGATCCTGAGATCATGCATCTTGAGAATACTGTCAAGACTCTCAAGAGCATCGCTGCAAAGATGAGCCCAAAGGTCAAGGAGATGGTACGCAAGCTACCTTCAGAGAAAGGAGAGTTCGGAAGCTGGCTTCTAACCAATACCTCTCAGCTCATCCAGATGTATAAGGAAGACAAAGAGGTGTTTAAGCAGGTAAGATTCGAGATAGAGAAGATGGGAGATGATAGTCCATTCAAGAAGCTGCCTGCTGCAGAGAAAGAGGTAAGGAATTTCAGGTATGCAATGCTTAACACAGTCAAGATGTATCTTGACAACAATACATTTCCTTTAAGGGTTGCTCAGGCGATTGCAGGATATGCTGCTAAAGAAGGGCCGGATAAGGCTATGCATGTCATTGAATGTGTCATGGCGCCAGCCAAGGAGATGGACTACCAGCAGAGGCTGGCATACACAAACCAGGTTTTCTACTCACTGAAGAACGGCCAGCTTTCGGATCCTAGAATCTTCGGGCAGTTTGTCGCTCAGGGGATAAGGAAAGGCCAGAAGCTTGAGACCTTGATGATGGCAGGCATCGCGATGGATGTTTCTATTAGGACAAAGAAGGAACAGCAGCAGATTCCTGCTAAAGAGGATGCAGGCAAGCCTGAGCAGTATGCGCAGGCAGCAGCAAGGTGAAAAAATAATGATAGCAAGAAGCATAAAGATCCTTAACAGCATGAGACATCCTAATGGGCTGTTCTCAGCATCAAGGATAGATGTAAGCACAGGCTATGACAAGTCCTGGC
>CAYNQH010000028.1:963-9118 GCA_964399255.1 uncultured Methanosarcinales archaeon
GGGATAACTTCTATGAGTCCCTCGGCCTTGAGGCAGTCAATCCTGCGGAAGCTTTGAAGACGTTCCATGCATTGCTTGACATAATGATAAAGCATGAGAACAAGATAGACTGGGCGATCAAGACCAAGCCTCAGCATGCTTATCAGTATATCCATGCAAGGTTCTGCCCTCACACCCTTAATGAGATATGGGAAGAGTGGGGCAATAAGCAGAATGATGCCGTGGGAGCATTGCTCTTCAAGATAGGGGACTTCCTTGATAAGGGATTTCCTGTATTGAGGGATAAGGATGACCTTAGGATAGTCCAGAAGCTTGTGCATTACCTCGCTTCGATAAGGTATTGGGAAGACAAGGACAATGGTGTGTGGGAAGAGAACGAGGAAGTCCACGCCTCAAGCGTAGGAGCATGCGTCGCAGGCTTGAAAAAGATGGCGGATCATATCTTCGTTCCTGATTGGCTCATAAGAAAAGGAGAAGAGGCGCTAAGCATGCTTCTGCCAAGAGAGTCTGAGACAAAAGATGTAGACCTTGCGCTTCTCTCTTTGATATATCCTTTCAATGTTGTTACAGATGATCAGAGAGATATTATACTGAAGAATGTAGAAGAGAATCTAGTACGTGATAAAGGCGTGCTTAGGTATGTAGGTGACAGGTATTACAACATAGATGGAGAAGCAGAATGGTGCTTCGGATTTCCTTGGCTTGCTATAATCTACAGGAATATGGGCAATTTCGGGAAATATATGTTCTATATCCGTAAGACATTTGCGGCGCTTACAGATGAAGGAGAGCTTCCTGAGCTCTACTTTGCCAACAGCAATTTGTACAATGAGAACACCCCTCTTGGATGGGGCCAGGCTTTATTGATAATAGCATTGAGTGATTGATGGTAAAACTATGGAAGACAAGGATAATTCAAGAGAATTTGCCATGTATAGGGCATTTAGGAATCATCACGCACTTTTTGATGTAGGAGGCAGGCTTATAGAGATAGCCTCTTTCAGGGCTAAATATGACCTTCCTGATAGCGGTTCTCCTTGTTTGGTCATAGAAGCAAGGAGGAAGGAGCTTGAGCGGTTCTATAACCAGTAAAGACCTTAAAATATTGGAAGAGGGCATCCTTATGGTTGCATCTGCAGGGATATTCGTCTTATCTTTCTTCTTCCTGATGTTCAGGCAGTCACTTTTGTTGCATGTATCATGCTATGTTTCTATAGTGCTCAGCCTATTCTATGTGATTACAAGAAGCTTATAATATTACAAGAAGTTTATAATAGTTCTTCAACCATTTCTATATACATAGCTGCGCTCCATGCCTGGGCCTGGCAGCCGAGAGACTGCATCTCTCTTGCCGAAGATATCTCTGCATGATGGCCGATCAGGCCTTTCCATAATATCTCTTCAGTGCTTGCATCAAGTATCTTCCTTATCTCTCTCCTGAACCTCAGCTTTGAGACCCGGCTCATGCACAATGCAGCAAGATTGTTTATCCAGTACCAGGAATCTCCTCTGTGGTAGCTCTTGTCATCCTGGCCTGTGTGATGGTCAGTGTATAATGGGCTGGCCGTGTCTATAGTGCTAAGGCCTCCCCATGCCTGCCATAGTTTAGGGAGCGAATTCCTGAAGCATCTTGACCATTCACCTCCTGATAACAGTTCAGGATAGGCGTAGTATGCGATGAATATGTTGGGCCTTATTGTCCAGTCGCCTCTTCCGTCGGCAAGTATCGATCCGTTCCAGAACTCTTTCCTTACCTTGTCACGCAGGTCTTTCTCAAGCTTTGATGCCATCGCAAGCCCGATATTATCCCCGGTCTTGATGCATAGCTTGGCAAGCAGGCGGTACATGTTGAGCCTCAAAGCCTGGATCTCCACCCTTGCTCCTTCTCTTGTGTCATCTGCCCATACTGTATCCATCCAGGTCTCCTGCTTCCCGTTTATCGCATAGCTGCCATTAGTGTGATGCCTGAGCAGGTCATAGACGCATTTCTCCAGCTTGTTCTTTATGAAGTAAATCTCCTGCCCAACTATATATTCTGAGAGCTTATTCTTCTTTTCGAGGAGCTCTATGAAATCTCCGATACGTTTCCACATCCAACCTATGCCATCGGCGCTTCCAAGGTCTGAAGGGGGGAACCTGTTAGGTATAAGGCCGTCATGCCTTACCTCATTCATCCATCTGAAAAGTATTCCCTTTGCATCTTCATACCTCTCCATCAGCATTAGGCTCTTGGTCGATATCAGCTCATCTCTTGACCAGAACTGGAAGAACCATGGAAGCCCGGCGTATATCCCTGGATTGTTGTTTATGTTGGTCATCAGGGATCCTATCGAGCTCTGTGCGCATACATAAGCCATGCCTATCTCAGATTCCTTCTTCCTCTTGAATGTTATGTGCCTTGGTATATCTTTCTTTGCAGCATCCTCAGCATAGCTCTCTGCTTTCTCAAGGTTTGTGGAGAATCCGAACACCAATCTTTTTGCCTTTATCCTGAGGGCCTTGAACACATATCTCTCGAAAGGCCAGGAGTTCCGCATCTTGTCAAATGGGTATTCTACCTTGCACCATTCTTCTATCTTTGCTGTTTCAGGTTTTATATCAGGTATTATTACCAGGAAAAGGCTATATTCTTTGCTGCCTTCAGTTGCATCCTCTCTCTTGTCTGTCTTCTTTGAATATTCTATGATTATCTTGTTCCCTTTGGTCTCTATGGAATAATACCTGCCGAACTCTTTTGAATCATATGACTCTCTCATATCCAGGCTTATCTCTATGTCTTTTGTCTCGCTAAGCTGATATATGAATGTGTTCATATCTTCAGGCATGATAAAATCTTCCCTGAGATCCCTCCTCTCTCTCGACACTGAGCTGAGATTGTTGACAACTCTGGTCACAGGATGGGTTTCGAGAGGGTTTATGTTTTCTATAGCCTTGAACATCTTAGAGTTGATGTTGAAGAATACCCCCTGGTATCTTGATAAGGGGAAATTTGAGAAAGAGGCATAGCTCCCTGTATTGTTAGCTACCAAAAAACTTGGATTATCCACCTCCTTTTCCAGCCTGTAACTTCCAAACTGGTGCACTACCTTAGACATGTTCTATCTCTTGTTTAAGTTTCCTCTTCAGCTCATCTAATCTCTTCTTAGTGTTAGCCTCTACCCTCAGCCTTATCAAAGGTTCTGTGTTTGATTTTCTTATGTTAAACCACCACTCCTTGTCCAGCACAGTGAGCCCGTCAAGCTTGAGCTGCTTGTATGCTTTGTACCCTGATGTAAGCCTGCTTATCACCTTGTCTTTATCCATAACTTTGAAGTTGATCTCTTTGCTTGAGCAATATCTTTGGAGAGGTTTTATCAGGCTTGAGATCTTCTTGTTCTTCTTATATACAAGTCCTGCTACCTTCAGCAGAGCGATTATTCCTGAGTCTGAATAATAGTTATTCCTGAAATAATAATGGCCGGATAGCTCTCCTGCAAGCCAGGCATCTTCTTTCCTCATCTTCTGGGTTATGTAGGAATGGCCTACTCTTGACATCAGGGCTATGCCCCCATGCTCTTTGATCTCCTCAGCGACTGCCCTGCTTGCCCTGAGATCATATATTATCTTCTTGCCCTTGCCGTGCTTCTCAAGCAGGTAATGCGCTATGAGCGCGATGATCATATCTGCGCCTATCTGGTTCCCTTCTTCATCTACGAATATTGCCCTGTCTGCATCCCCGTCGAACGCTACCCCAAGATCTGCCCTTTCTTTTATGACTCTTGTCTTAAGAGGGTCTAATGCGGAAGGCTTCAGAGGGTTAGGATCCCTTCCTGGGAAATTGCCGTCTAACTCTTTGTTGATATGGATGAGCCTGCATTTGACTTTCTTGAACAGCTTCTCGGTTATTATAGAGCCCATCCCGTTGCCAGAATCCACGACTATCTTCAGTGTTGGCATGTTGATCGAGAACTTGTGGAGATGTTCTATGTAATCCTTGAGAATATATTTCTTGATTGTTTTCCTTGATGGTCTTTTCTCATCCTCATCAAGGTTGAGTGGGGAATCGTTGAGCATCACATACTTCTCCACCTTGCCTATCCCTGTCTCATAGCTTATTGGGATAGCCTTCTCCCTGCAGAGCTTGAATCCATTGTATTCTTTAGGGTCATGTGATGCAGTGACCATTATCCCTCCTTGGAACCGGTAATGGGCTACAGCAAAATAGAACATAGGCGTGGAACATAATCCTATATCTGTGACTTCTGCTCCTGCATCAAGAAGGCCGCGTACAAGCTCTTTATGCAAAGATTCAGAAGACAACCTAATATCTCTTCCTACTACTACCTTCTTGAACTTGAGAATCTCGACAAAGGCTCTGCCTATAAGGTAAGCATGCACCTCTCTTAGCTCTTTTTTATATATGCCTCTTATATCATAGGCTTTGAATATTCCCATAACAACGCCCCCATATAGTGAATACTGGATTATATTTATAAAGGTTTTGGTTTTCTGGTAATCCATAATAATATATTTAAATGCGTTAACAATATTATCTTTATGGACGTCAAAATCAAGCCTGCAAAACCTGAAAATCTTAAAGATATACAGGAATTAAACCATATGCTCTTCAAGAAGGAGATCGATGATTTTGACCCCACACTTGATTGTGACTGGCCTTTAAGCGAGGACGGAAAAGAATAATTCTCAAGCAGGATAGCTGAAGATTCTGGCTGCGCTTTTATCGCGCTCAAAGGGGAAGGTTATAGGATATGTTGAAGGAGGATTGCAGGAAGCTGAGAAACATAGGGTTATCCCAAGATTGGCAGAGTTGGGAAGCATGTTTGTTCTTGAAGAGTACCTGCGCTTAGGAGTTGGGGCTAAACTTTTTGAGGCGTCCTTGCAGTGGTGCAGGTCAAATGGAATAAACAGGATGAGGGTGGTTGCATCAGCACAGAACAAGAGAGCTATAGATTTCTATAAGAAAAATGGATTTGATGATTATTGATGTTAAGCTAGAAAGGGGCATATAATAACTATATCTTCTTCTCAAGCAGGTACATGAAAGATCGGCTTGAATAGGCCTTAGGTTCATGGATATATTTCCTCTTTGTTATATTGAATCTTTCTGATAGTATCTCCTCATTATTCTCTTTAGAAAGCGTGAAATGGCTGAATATTATCGGGTTGCCTTTCAGAAGCATCAAAACTTCTCTTAGGTAGTATCTGATCCTGTTAGTATAGAACCTGTCTATCACTATAAGATGTCCATCATGTTTAAGGATCCTGTCTATCTCCTTCATCACTTCAGATTTTTCTTTTATATGATGGAGGCCCATCCTTATTATAACATAATCAAAATGAGAGCTCTTCAATCGGGTCTTTGATGCTGCAGATACTAAAAGAGTTACTTTGCGGTCTTTCTTGAATTTCTGTCTTGCGATGTTGATCATGTCATTAGAGCCATCAACACCGACTATCTCTTTAACCCTGAGTTTTAGTATTGAGATCACGTTACCAGGGCCGCAGCATAGGTCGCATACACTCGTATCCTTCTTCCGGACGTTATCAAGAATAAATTTGTCAAATATCTTTGTCCTTCTTCTCCTGCTTATGTTCTGCTCATATTCACGAGCTCTCTTTCCGGTTATCAGACCCCTCATGTTTGCCAACTCTCTGTAGGGGTTATAGCCTTCTTCTTGTGGATTCCCATATCCTCAGTATCTTTGGGTCCACGTTCTTAGCTTTCTCAAACATTGCTCTTTTGAGTGTTCTTTTCCCTTCAGTCTCATAGATTTTCATATACTTGCATTCTGCTCCTGTGAAGTCAGCATTGTTCAGGTTTGTATCACCAAAGTTGCATAGTTCCATGTTCGCCTCTTTGAAGGAAGCGTCTGAGCAGTCTGATTTCATCTTAATGTGGGCTTGTTCAAGGTTTGCTTTGGTGAAATCTGCTCCTTTCATTTGTGAGCTACCAATCAGAGCATCTTTGAGGTTGGCCCCTATAAATCTTGTTGATTCAGCATTTAGGGAGCTGGCCTGCATTTTTTCAAGGTTCGCACCTGTGAAGTCCATCCCCTTGATGTTTGTCCCTAGAAACACTACCTCCCTCAAATCAGCCCCGTTTGTCTTTATCTTTGCGCTGCTTAAGTCCCCTCCATTGAATATTGCACCATGCAATACAGCGCCTTCAAAATCTGCTCCTGATAACTCATCCGGAAGCTTGGCTTTTGTAAAATTGGTTTTCTGGCAGTTTGTTTCTTTAAGATTGGCACCCTCAAGATTGGCCTGCGTGAAGTCTGCATTGGAGATATTAGCAGAGGTGAAATCAACGTTCTTGAATTTAGCTTCTTTGCAGTTAGCCCCTTCCAGATTCGCTTCTGATAGGTCAGATTTGCTGAAGTCAGTCATAAGCAGTTCTGCTTTCCTGAAGTCTGCTTTCCTAAGGTCGCATTTGATAAACTCCCCTCCTAAATCCAGATTGTAAAAACTAAATCCTCTGAGGTCTATCTTCGAGAAACCAAACGTCTTAAATATATTCACCCTTATTTTTACCCTATCACCTTTTAAGCTTGCGATGAAACTGTTCCATTGCTCTCTCCTTTGGTCTACACTCATATTCTTGTAGGGGCCTTCGCCTTTTAGAAGCTGTGCGGCTTGCCTTTCATCCATTGATAATCACCTTGAAATGGTTATAAACAATTTAGAAGATTGTGGTGATTGTTTAAATAACTTTCTTCTATTTAACCACTAAAAAACTTATTCTTCTCCCCTGTAGAACTTAGCAGCGTCTTCTGGAGCGACTGTGTTGATGGTCGTCTCAGAAAGCAGCTCGAACCCTGCCCACTTCGCAATCCTGGGCATTATCTCTATATGGAAATGCATGTCCTCTCCTCGAGGAGAGTAATAGAAAGCCATGTTATAGGGTGCGTTGAGCTCTGACAGCTTAACAAGGACTTTTTTCATGACCTCTGCCAGCGCAAGTAGCTCTTCATCATTGAACTCGCCAAGGTTCTTTGCATGTTTCTTAGGGAAGATCCAGTTCTCAAAGTTGAACCTTGAAGCGTAAGGCGTGAAGGAGATCCAGTGCTCGTTCTCAAAGCATCTCCTGAAAGATTCTTTTTCTATATTGGGTATACGGCAGTAATGGCATTCTACCTTGTTCTTCTCTATCTTGTCTTCTATTATGGTAGGGATCTTATTATAGGAGATTATCTGGATGTGGGTGTGTACAAGTGAGGTTCCTGCTGCACTTCCATGGTTCTTGAAGGCGCAGACATATCTTACCTCTTCCCTCTTGGACATAGCTTCTATCCTGTCCCTTACCACCTCAAGGACCTGCTTGATATGGCCTACATCCAGGTCATGCAGGTCTTTCTCATGGTCAGGAGTCTCTACGATGACCTCATGATCTCCAAACGCAGAAGAATATGTAAAATACTTATTGTCTGTCTTGATCGCAGGATCCCCTTCAGGCTCTACTGCAGCGAACTTGTTCGGAAAGACCCTTATCTTCCATCCTCCTTTTCCATCATCTACCCTTGATATCTCAGGAGGTGTTGTCTTTTCGTTTCCTGGGCAGAAATAGCAGACATCAACTTTTTTATCCTGCTCTTCCTGCTTGAACTGGTGGGGCCTTTTGCCTCTCTTCGCCGCTATTATGGCCCATCTGTCGAGAATATAATCTTTTCTTAGCTCCATCATCCAAATACCTTATCTATAGCAAGGTTCTGAGCGAGATAGTAGTTGTCTATGAGTGTCTTCCAGTCTGCAAGAGTTGAGAGCTCTTTTGCGATCATCTTCTGTCTTACTCTCCCCTGCCTGTCTAGCTTTGTGAAATTGTATAATATGCTCCCGAAATCCTCGATCAGCTGCTCGTAGGTCTTGCCGAACCTTTTCAGGACATATATCCCTGACTCTGAATGTCCTTTGCTGAGAAGGAATCTTCCGAATCCTCCATAATCTGTAGTCAAGGAGGGCACTCCAAGCGCTGCTGTCTCTAATGGTGTGTACCCCCAAGGTTCATAATAGCTTGGGAACAGCCCGAAGTGGCATGCGGTTATAGCCTCATAGTAATTAAGGTCTAGCAGGCCGTCAGCTCCAGTAAGGTAGATAGGGTAGAATATGACCTTCACCCTGTCATCTTCCTTGTTGTCCAACCCTTTGTTCAGGAAATTCT
>CAYNQH010000029.1:0-9084 GCA_964399255.1 uncultured Methanosarcinales archaeon
AAGACAACACTGCCTGGGAAGAAGCAGGTCTACAGGGTAATAAAGGCGAATAAGAGAGGAGAAGAGTATGCCAAGGATATAATAGCGATTGAAGGCGAAGATGTAAGAGGCAAACCTTTGCTCCAGAAGATGATGGAAGGCGGCAAAGCCATGTTCGATAAGTATGAGGCTCTCAATGAGATAAGAGAGAGGGTGAAGAAAGAGCTTGAGATGCTTCCTGCAGAGGTAAGGATGATAAGGGAGCCAGCAAGATATGAGGTTGATAAGACAATAAGGTTAAGCATGCTCGTAGATGATCTGAAGGCGCAGTATGGGTGCCGGAAAAGAGTAGAAGAGGAGAAAACTGCAGTAAAATCTGTTCAGGCCTAGGATCATGACGGAGGAACCGAGATGGGACAAACTATAATGTATTTTGTGGATGTGCAGAACGACTTTATGAAGAGGGATGGAGCATTGTTCGTCAGCGCCCTTGAGGAGAAAGCTGAGGGAGCTTACGGCGCAGAGAGGATAATACCAAACCTTTCAAAGCTTGCAGATTACGCAGCAAAGCAAGGCATGAGAGTTATGGGCTCTGTAGACAGGCACTTTGAAGGGGATGCTGAGCTTATGGCAAACGGAGGACCTTTCCCACCACACTGCATGGACGGGACTGAAGGCCAGAAGATGCTCCCAGAGGTTGCTCAGGAGAAGGCTGTTTATGTAGAGAACAAGGCAGAAACCAATAAGAAAGAATTTGAGAAGATTGCCGCTGGCGGAAGGGCGGTGATATTCGAGAAGCAGCACTATGATGTCTTTACCAACCCTTCAGTCGAAGGCATATTAGAAGCTGCCGATGTCAAGAAGGTAATGCTTGCAGGAGTCGCGACCGATTATTGCGATAGGGCTGCTGCGCTCGGTATGCTGAAGAGAGGCATCGAAGTCTATGTCGTGCAGGATGCTATCAAGGAGGTCAACATAGATTTCCAGGGACAGGTAGATATGGAATTCGGGAAGAAAGCACTTGACGAGATGGTAGAAGCAGGAGCAAAGATGATCAAGACAGAAGAAGTACTGGCAGGGAAATACCAGTAGGGGGATAAGATGGAATTTGTAAGCTATTTCAAATCAGAACCTAATGAATACGCAAGGATGAGTGTTAACGGCAAGCCGAAGAAGGAAGGCAGAGGGAAATCTGGATTTTACTTTCCTTTCAGGACCAGCATCGAGGTAGTCTCTATGGCCGCAAACGACCAGGGGTTCACCTTCAATGAAGTGAGCTCAGACAAGCAAGAGGTTGCGCTTCAAGGAGGGTTCGTATTCAGAGTGCAGAATCCGGCAAAGGTGCTTGACCTCTACAATATGACTATTGACCCTAAGACAAAGGAGCCTCTGAGCGAGGATGCAGAGAAGATACCTCAGCATATCCTTCAGCTGGTGCAGGCTGAGGCACGTAAGCTAGTGCAGCAAAAACCATTGGAAGAGCTGCTTGTCATGAGCGATGCACTTTCAGAGCAGGTCGCTGAACAGCTTATGAAAGAAGGCTCAAAGGTTGCTGATCTTGGAGTTGAGCTGGAGATGGTATATTTCTCAGGGATAAGGCCTAAGCCAGAGATAGCCAAGGCTTGGGAAGCACAGTACAGGGACAAGCTCATGGAGCAGCAGGATGAATCAACCTATGCAAGAAGGGCAAAGGCTGTAGAGAAGGATGCTGCGATCAAGAGGAACGAGATGGCTGCCAAAGTAGAACTTGAAGAGCAGAGGAAGAATCTTGTAGCGCTCGAAGCAGAGAACCTCAAGGCAGAGGCAGAAGCGAAAGCAGCTGCAGCCAAAGTAGAGCTTGAGGCATTTGAGGGGATAGAGCCAGAGAAGCTCAGGGCCCTTGCCTTGTATGAGATGGGAAAGAACGCTGAGAACATAGGCACCCTGACAATAACACCGGAGATATTGGCTGGACTGAAAGGATAATTGCAAAGGCCTGAAGAATGATGAAGAAGGATAAAAGAAAATGGAACTAGACAAGATCGTTGTCATCAAAAAAGAGACTCCTCTTGAGGAGCTGTTGAAAAGATATTCGACAACCTCTCAAGTCAAGTTTATCCTAGAGTCCAGAGGAAGATCATATGAGACATACAAGGAAGAGCATGAGAGATACCATTCCTCATTAAGCCAGGTCATAAGGAGCCTGCCCAAGACGATGAGACACCAGATTGTTGATAAGGAATTCCTCGCAACTTTCCAGTTCGGCAATAAAGACCTTGTTGTGGCTGTCGGAGATGATGGTATACTCATCAATGTCGCAAAATATATTGGGGACCAGCCTGTGATTGCAGTCAACCCTAATGAAGAGCTGTATGATGGGGTGCTTGCAACATGCAATACAGAAGGTTTCGCAAGATCCCTTAAGGATATCTTAAAGGGTGATGCAGGGATAGAGGAGCTTACAATGGCAGAGGCAACCCTTGAAGACGGCCAGGTGATCTATGCGCTGAATGACCTGTTCATCGGAATGAAGGATCATGCTTCTGCTAGGTATGAGATAAGGCAGGCAGACAAGGCAGAACGACAGTCAAGCAGCGGCGTGATAGTATCGACAGGCACCGGCTCAACAGGATGGATGACCTCTGTAGTCATAGGCGCTAAGGCGATTGCAGGAGCCAGAAAAGATAGAGATGAGAATGCTGAAAAAGAGGTGGGTGGATGTGTGCCTTTTGATAGGGAATCAGACTATCTGCTATTTGCTGTCAGAGAGCCTTTCCCTACCAAGATCACAGGGACAGATATAGTTTTTGGGAGGATAAATGAAGAGAATCCTTTATATATAGCTTCATATATGCCTGAGAAGGGAGTTATATTCAGCGATGGGGTTCAGGAAGACTATCTTGAATTCAAAGCTGGCAGCACTGCTGCAATAAAGCCTTCTCAAAAAAAGGTGTATCTGGTAAGATTTTATGACAATCAAAGGTAGATACAATGCCAAAAGTAAAACTAAGACCCTTAGAAAGGAAAGACCTTGACAACATGATGGCCTGGGTGAATGACCCTGAAGTCATCAAGAACTTTGCAAGATTCAGCGGAGAGATCACAAGGGAGGAAGAAGCAGGCTATCTTGAGAGGATGCTTGCAAGCGAGACTGACAGGGTTTTCGCGATAGAGAACGAAGAAGGAGATTACCTCGGCAATATAGGCCTGCATCAGATATACTGGCCTGCAAGGAACGCAAGGCTAGGGGTCATACTAGGCAACAAGGCGCAGCAGGGCAAGGGCTATGGACAGGCAGCTATAAATGAGATCCTGAGGATCGCTTTCAATGAACATAAGCTGCATAAGGTCTGGCTAATGACATTCAAGGAGAATGAGAAAGCCCAGCATGTATACAGGAAATGCGGCTTCAAGGTTGAAGGCCTGCTCAGGGAAGAGTACATCCTCAAAGAGAGGTATCATGATATGGTAAGGATGTCCATTTTAGAGCAGGAATACCAAGAAAGATCAAGAGGACAATAAGAGGATTAAAAAAATGAAGGAGTGGAGGGATAACAATGGGAAAGATAAAACTGTTACAGATGGAAGATCCTGAAGCAGTAGCTGACAGGATAGGTCAGGAGATCGTAGGATGGATACTAAACAAGCCTCAGCTTACTGAAGAGGTAAAAGGAAAGTACGGCCACCTTTTTCAGCAAAAGCCTTTCAACGGCGCAGTAGTAGGACTTTCCGGTGGTGTAGATTCAACATGTGTGGGAATGTGCGCAAGATGGGGTATCAGAAAATACAATCTGGATAATGAGAACAAGATTAAACTTTATGGTCTTGTGATGCCTGCAAAGGCCAACCAAGAGAAAGATACTGAAGATGGTGAGAGGATAGCAAAACTCCTTGACATCCCATATCATGTAATGCCTATAGAGCCAATACTTGATTCAATGAGGCAGGTCAACCCTGCACTTGCAAAAGAGTTCAACGCAGGAAATGCAAGCTCTAGGATAAGGATGATACAGCTGTATGCTGAAGCGAACGATAAAGGGCTTATCGTCCTAGGGACTGGAAATAAGGATGAAGATTACGGCCTCGGCTACTTCACAAAGTATGGAGACGGAGGAGTAGACTTCAGCCCGATAGGAAGGCTTCCGAAGAGATTGGTCAGGCAGCTAGTAGGATACATTGGAAAAAGGCTAGGCCTGGAACCTAAGCTTGTTGATTATTACGCTGGCAGGACTGCAACAGCAGGGCTTTGGCCAGGCCAGACTGATGAAGGAGAGCTAGGATTCAGCTATGATGAGGCAGAGATTGTAATAGCAGGGACTGATCTGAATATGGACATTGAAGAGATAAAAGAAGAGACAGGGATAGAGCAGGCAAAGATAGAGAAGATAATCAAGATGCACTTCAACAACCAGCATAAGATGGGTATGCCTCCAATAGCAGAGCTCAAAGGACTGCTTGAGTATAGGTGAAAATATGAAAACCAAAAAAAATGCAAATGATATTGTCAGAGCCCTCAAGGATTACCTAAGTGGTTGGAGCATTTTTGAAAAGCTCTGGCTGGCCATATTCACATTAGTAAATATCTACCTTTTTTTTGCATGGCATGACACGATAATTGGGCTTACTGCCTCATTGACAGGTATGCTCTGCGTTGTGCTTGTAGCTAAAGGGAAGATAAGCAATTATTATTTCGGCCTTGTCAATGTTTTGCTATATGCTTACATAGCCTTTCAGAGCAGATACTATGGAGAAGTCATGCTGAATGTGCTTTACTTCTTCCCAGTGCAGTTCATAGGAATATACTACTGGAAAAAGCATTCAAACAAAACGGAAGGGAAGGATGATGTAAAAGTAAAGAGCCTTACTTCAAAAGAAAGGTTGGTCTGGGCAGTCTTATCTGTAATAGGAGTATTAGGATACGGCCTTTTCCTCAAATATCTTGGAGGCACCCTCCCTTTTGTAGATTCAGCATCAACAGTCCTTTCAATCATTGCAATGGTCCTAATGGTAAAGAGGGTGACAGAGAAATGGATACTCTGGATAGTAATAGACATAGTGTCAGTCTATATGTGGTTTTACATACTGGCTAAAGGAGGCAATGACATAAGCATGCTGATAATGTGGTCAGCTTACTTGGTAAATGCAGTATACGGATATCTCAACTGGAGAAAGATGGAGAATGTTCAAAATGGAAAGCAAGACAAATGGGTTGTTCCTTGGAAAATTCGCGCCTTTTCATAAAGGCCACCAATTCGTGGTAGAGAGTGCGCTAAAAGAAGTTGATAGGCTGATTATCCTTGTCTATGACGCCCCAGAAACTACAGATATTCCCCTAACAGTCAGGGCAGAATGGATCAGGACACTCTATCCGGATGTTGAGGTCATTGAAGGATGGAACAGCCCTGCAGAGACAGGATATACAGAAGAGATAATGAGAAAACAGGAAAATTATGTCCTAGATATGCTCAACAGAAGGAGAATTACCCACTTCTTTTCCAGCGAGCCTTATGGAGAGCATATGAGCAAAGCCCTAGAAGCAAAAAACTGCATAGTAGACCTAGACAGGAATATAGTGTCTATCTCTGCAACGCAAATCAGAGAAAACCCCTTCAAGAAAAGGCATTTCCTTGCTCCAGAAGTGTACAAGGATCTTATAACTCATGTGGTCTTCATGGGGGCAGAATCTACTGGGAAGAGCACGATAACAAAGGAGATGGCAAGAAGATTCGATACAGTGTATATGCCAGAATACGGGCAGGAGTTCTGGGAAAAGCATCAAGTCGATATGGAACTGACGATCGGGCAGCTTGTTGATCTTGCTAATGGCCACATCGAAAGGGAGAATATACTGCTATACGAAGCAAACAAGTATCTTTTTACTGATACAAATGCTATAACAACCTATATTTTTTCAATGCACTATCATGGGCAAGCAGACCCAAAACTGCAGGAGCTTGCAAATAAATGCGCTCAAAGATACGATCTTGTCTTCCTATGCGATATAGACATACCCTATGATGATACCCCTGACAGATTAGGCAAGGTCGTTAGGAAGAAATTCCATGAAAAAACAATCCAATATCTGAATGAGCGCAATATCCCTTTCATACTTTTAAGAGGAAACCTAGAAGAAAGGGTAGCAAAAGTAGGGAGGGTATTAACAGAATTTGAGAAATACCAAAACGCAAAGGAGATTATTGATAAGTATAAGGAAGGTGAACTTAATGCAGGAAAAATACATGCTGGACATAGGACGATACCAAGTTTTGCATAAAGGGCATGAGGATAAGTTCAGGCAGGCGATAGCTTATGCTGCAGATCATGGCTTCAAGATAAAAAAGTACTTTGTGGGCATAGGCTCAAGCCAGATCTCAAGGACCAAGAAGAACCCTCTCGATGTAGAAGAGAGGAAAGCCCTTCTTGATGCATTGATGCCACAATTCAACGTGCCCTATGAGTTAGTAGCTGTTCCAGACATAAACAATCCTATGGGCTATGCTGCACATGTAGAAGGGATCATACCCGGAGTGGGTGAGGAGAGCACTATAATAGTCTCTGGTAATGATTATACTACAAAGTGCTTCTCAAGGTTTGACAGGAAATATGAGGTTTTCACACCTAAGATAAAGGAAAAGATTAACGCTACAGAGATAAGGGGCCTGATTGCAGAAGGGAAGGATTATAGAAAGCTCATAAATCATGATGTGTTCAAAAAGATGAAGGCTATCCATGTAGAGGAGATAATCCGAGAGGTTTATAGTAAGTATGAGCATGCAGGGCAGAACCAATGCGTTGACGCAATAATCCTTGTCGAGGACAAAAAGGAAAAAGAAGATTATGTAGTCCTTATCCAAAGAGGCCGCGGACCTTTCACAGGTTTCTGGGCCTTGCCAGGAGGAAGGCTTGACAAGGATACTAAGACCGGAGAGATAGAGAATGAGGAGAGCGCAACATACAGAGAGATAGAGGAAGAGACAAGGATCAAGCCTATCAGCATCCAAAGCATCCGATCTTTCAGAAGGTATGAATCAGGAAATGATCCAAGAGGAGGCTCAAGCCTAGTATATATTGTACGGACTAGATTTGATATAGAAGAAGCGAGAGAAGCTATCAAGTATGGGGATGATGCTGCAGACATCGCACTGTTCAAGCTGGACCTTGAAACACTGCCTCACCTTGCATTCCAGCATTTTGATATGATAAAAGATTATCTTGACGAAGAAAGAAAATGGAGGAGAAGTAGATGAGTGAAAAAGACCAAGGGTTAGTGGGGAAACTTATAGGCTCCACAGAGATATTTAAAGGTTATTACATAAGATTGCTGCTGCAGAGATTCAAGAATATATTGACAGGAGAAGAATACGATAGAGAGATTGTGCAGGTCCCTAATGCAGTAGGGATAATAGCGCTGAAGCCAAACCTTGACATGATCATGGTAAGGCAATACCGGGAGGCTGCCGGCGAAGTCGTGCTTCAGATCCCTGCAGGCCTTATCGATCCAGGAGAGAACTATCTGCAGACCGCATCAAGAGAGCTTGAAGAAGAGACAGGCTATAAGGCAGGCAGGATAGAGCCATTATTCGGCCCTTACTTCCCGGCTGTAGGCTACAGCACAGGCCAATTCCAGATGCTGCTCGCAACAGATCTCAAGCCTGGAAATCAGAAGCTTGACCATGACGAGAGGATAAACGTTGTTGAAGTGCCTTTTGAAGAGGCCTGGCAAAGCTTGAATAAAGGGAACATAAAAGATTCAGAGACGATGATGGCAATATTATATGTAAAGCAGATGTATGATGATAAATATGAGGTAAACAGATAAGATGAAAAACTTAAAAGACAAATACCAAGGCTGCATGGTAGGACTAGCAGTGGGAGATGCTTTAGGCATGCCTATCGAGACGATGGATTCTGATGAGATAGTTGAAATGTTCGGCAGACCTCTCAAGGATTTTATAGATCCTGTTGATCTGAAGGGCCGGAAGCATTTTTGCTACCATCTAAAAGCAGGGCAGTATACTGATGACACCCAGCTCAGCATCGCGATCGCAAGATCAATAATAGAGAAAGGCGGCATCGAATATGAGGATATCGCCAAAAAACATGTAGAGGCATATAAAGAAGACATAGAAAATACTGGAAGGCTTAGAGGATGGGGACGCAGCACAGAGCATAGCGTGAAAAGGATCATGGAGGGGATCTCCTGGAAGGAAAGCGGCAACAAAGGAGGTGCTGGAAACGGCACAGCGATGAAGATTTCACCTCTTGGACTATATGCCTGCATGAACCTCTCTGAAGAAGCAATGTGTGAAGCTGCAATCAACATAAGCCTCATGACCCACAACGATCCAAGAGCTATGGTAGCAGCTATCGTCCAATCATATGCTGTAAGATCATTGATAGACTCGCACTGGACAGGCTACTTTTCAAAAGAGAAGATGATCAGGAATATAGCTACAATAAGCGAGATAAAAGAGCATGAACTTGGAGATACAAACAATGAGATATCAAGCAAGCTAAAGCTTATCCCTCAGATAAAGAGTGTTGATGAGGCGATAGAAAAGCTAGGTACAGGATGTTATGTCCCTGAATCACTCCCATTTTCGTTATATATGTTCCAGAGAGATCCGTTTGATTTTGAGAAAACTTTGGTAGAGACTGTAAATGCAGGAGGAGACACTGACAGCAACGGCTCGATAGTGGGGGCTCTGCTCGGCGCTCTTAACGGCTATAAAAAGATTCCAGAGAGATGGAAAAGCGTAGAGGGCCATGACCTTCTGCTGGGGATAGCAGACAGGCTTTACGGGATCAAACCTTAATTATGCTCCTTTTTTCCTTAGATAACACAAAGATAGCGTGAGCGATGTAACAATGATAGACTCAAGCTAGCGATAGCTATGAACAGACCTAGCTATGAAAAAAATAGGTATGAAAAATAGGAGTATGGAACAGAACATATGGAGGAACAAAAATGGGAAGAGATTTCAGGTTTGCCCTAAAATCAGCTGCAACTATTTTTTATACCTGCAAAACTTGAGGTGTAATGAGAGATGATAATTATTGGATATTTCAGGCTTTATTCTCTAAGGAATAAGCCTGTCAGGAGTTATTATATCCCACTATAGAAAA
>CAYNQH010000030.1:0-8916 GCA_964399255.1 uncultured Methanosarcinales archaeon
CTGCATGCACAGCTTATCTCAATATTCCTAATACAATCTACGAGCTGCAGAATGATGTCACTTCTCCTTATGGCTGCTTCAACATAACCGCCAAAAACGTGACCCTAGACTGCAAAGGGCATGTGATAGACTATGGCAATTCAGGAAACAGCAATTCACCATGGGGAGGTCCAGGGATAGCTATAATGAAAGCCAACAATTCGATAGTGAAAAACTGCAGGCTCATAAGGGATTATCTAGGATATTACTATGGTTATGGGATATACATGGCCTACACATACAACGCAACCATAATCAATAACACGATAACCACATTCCAGTATGGAGATAGGGGGATCACAATAGGATATTCTGACGGAAATAGGATAATTAACAATTCAATCTCTATAGCTCATGGCTTCGCACCAGGGATAAGAATTAGGAACGCAAGCTATAACTTAGTAAGCGGAAATAATGTAAATACTAGCTACCCGATGAGCCCAGGAGTAGAAATTTTAGGTGGATCTGCATATAACCGATTTGATCATAACGAATTCAGGACTAAAACAGCATGGGCTTTCACTATCTCAGGCCCGAATAACGGCTGCCCTTCCTCATTCAACCATTCTATCGACAGCACCAACAAGGCAGAGGGCAAGCCTATAAATTACACCTTCTGCCAGAAAAACCTCATATTTGACAGTATAGATTTCAGGCAGTATGGAGAAGTATTATTCAGCAACTGCTCCAATATCACCCTAACCAACAGCAAGTTCTCTGATGACAGCCTGCTAGTGCAGCAAGGAACAAGTTTCTTCATTGGCAGGAATAATATAACGACAAACAACTCAGATGGCATATCCTTTTTCGGAACAAATAGAGGCAGCATAAATAATAATATAATCGAATCCTCCGGGAATATAGGCATCTCTTTTTATGGGGGAAATTTCAACAGGATAATAAACAACACAATAAATGTATCCTCTCCACTGTGGGGCTATGGCATACATCTTTCAGGGTCTAGGCACACAATATTGCAGAATAACAAAGTCCTTACCAAAGGGCAGGACTCCCCTGCATTCTTCCCGGAAGCAGGATTTAACAATACTGTCCTAGGGGGGCATTTCATCACTACAAATACAAGCAATCTGACTTCAGCAGTTTATGCTGCATTGAACACTAAAGTGACATTATACAATGTGCTCCTTGACGCAAAGAGGGCTAAGGATGTCTATTTCTATACAGCTAGCGGATACTCCCCTTATACATCTAATGTGACCTTGATCAACTGCACATTCAATCAGTCTAGCGATGATGTACAGTGGCACAGAGCATATGACAAAAGCAAGCTGAACGTCTTCTGGTACTTGAATGTCCATGTGAACGACACTTCCGGGTCACCCATAACAGGAGCTGCAGTAAATGCGAAGAACATAATTGGGACACAGGCCTTCTCAACCTCCACCGACTCTCTAGGAAACATACCTCAGCAGGAAGTGATCGACTACTGGAGGAACAGGACTGTGAGATATGATTACAATAACTATACCCTAAATGCGAGCGCGCAATTCCACTATCCAAAGTCAGCCTCAGCCAACATCAGCGCAAGCAAGATACTCTACCTAACCTTAAACAATTCCTGCATTGTCCCTCGGGATGACCTATACATCAACACTAACACCCTCCTCTGCCCAGGCACATACAATATAAATGATTCAGGGGATCCAGGCGTCGTGATCATTAACAGGTCTAAAATCTACCTGAGATGCAACAACACGAATATCTACGGCAACAGGACAGGGATAGGGATCCTTGCAAGCAAGAATAACATATCTATAGAATACTGCCTTGTAAGCGAGTACTACAACGGGATATCCTCTTCTAACGCTTCCTCCACCACCTTCTTCAACAACTATTTGTTTAATAATACTAACTATGGATTATATCTCTATAGGGCTAAGGTCTCCAGGATAGCCAATAATTCAATTTATAACAACAAGATGGGGATCAGGGCTGAGCTTTCAAGAAAGCTTAATGTCTCCTACAACCTGGTCCATGACAATCTGGTTGTAAGTGGAGGGGGCATTTACCTTAGTTCGGTCAACCACTCTTCTTTCATAGGGAACAATATAGATAATAATGCAGATATCGGGATGGCCTTCGCTCGTTTGGGCAGTATCATCCACAACTATAACAACACCATATCGAATAACCGCATAACCAATACTAGAAAGAGAAACGCTTATGGTTATGCAATCTATATGGGGGGAACAAGCGACACTTTCCTGAACAACAACACTATAATCAATAACTCATTTTATACACTATATTCTTATACTGGCAGAAAAGCGTTTTTCACCAATAATTACGCTTACAACAATACCAATTCTGTATTCTTAGTTGAGATGAACAACTCTGCAATAATAGGCAACATCCTAAATAAGACAAGAGATAATGGGGTTCATATTTACGGGCCCAATAAGAACATCACCATACTGAATAACCATATATCTAATCACCTACTAAACGGGATGCTAATATACCCCCCAACAGGTTCTGTGATCAGAGGATTAACTATTGAGAACAACTCTATATCCTCTCCTCAGAATGATGGGATACAGATGTACCTAAGAATCATAAATGCCACCATAAGAAACAATAAGATATCCAACTCTAACAGGAGAGGGATATACATCGTGACTAACGGCCTGATGAGCACAGGACCTGAAAATATCACCATAGATAAGAACACCATAACAAACATGGTTAGCTCAGGGATAACAATAAATGCAAAAAATGTCTTCATAAAGAACAACAACATAACCAATTCTGAATATGGGATAAGCTTCGCTAATCCCTTCTCCGGCTCTGAAAGCTCTTCAAACAACCTGGCCTTAAACAACACGGTCAAGAACAGCAGAAGGTACGGGATATATTACGCCAACACCACAGGCACCAACATAACCGGCAACAGGATATTGAACAGCAACCTCACAGGGATTAATATAGTCCGGATAACCCGCGGCAGACTGGAGAATAACATAATAAACAACAGCGGAATATTTGGGAGCTATCCAGGAATAATGATGAACAGCTCTTCAGGCCTGAAGATAACAGGCAATGCCATGATAAACAATAAAGAGGGCATTAAGATAATGGGAAAAAGCGAGAATAACGATCTGCTCGCGAATATTTTTGACAGCTCTCTGACGGATATCAATTTCTCACAGTCTTCAGTATGGCCTTACAACAACTCAATTGCACTCAACAATTTCTATAGCCAAGGAGTATCAGACCCGACATTTAACAACAGCTACTGCGTGAACGAATCAGGCCTTATGGAAGGCAACTTCTACGAGCAGGATATCAACAGCTCTAGGAGAGGATGGGATGATTGCGGTCATGTGAACATCACATATCCTGAAGAAAATAGGGTCATCAACGGCACAACAGAGATCTCCTGGAAAAGGCAGAGCTCCTACAAGGAGGTAAACTATGAGATATGGATAAACAAGACAGTGATATCCTCAAAAGCAGCTACCACAGAATATACCTATGAGGATAATACCGCAGGCGGTAATGTCAAAGGATTGAAGTATCAGCTAGGCACTTCTGCTTATCCTAATGGTATGTATGTGCTAAAGGTAGTGCCCTGGGTCAACGGCAGCAGGATAAACGCCAGCGCAACTAAAGAGGTAAGTGTAAGGATACAAAACCTTCCACCACCCTCTGGAGGAAGCGGAGGAGATGGAGGGGGCGAAGAGCCAGAAGAGACAGTTTTAGAATGTATCCCCTCATGGGTATGCACAGTATGGCAGCCTGAGATATGCCCCGAATCAGCGGAAAGGACAAGATCATGCACAGATGTCAGCAGCTGCGACACAGATGAATGGAAACCTCAAGAAAAACAGAACTGCGTCTACGTCCCAGCACCAACATGTTCTGATCTTATGCAGAACCAAGGCGAGACAGGGATAGACTGCGGAGGGCCATGCACTGCCTGCGCTGAATGCACCTCAGACTCCGACTGCAGACTAGATGAAGGATGCATAGATGGAACATGCCGATCCATCCAGGCAGCAGAGATCCCTGCAGAGAAAGAGCAGCCTGCTCCTATAAGCAAGGATAATGTCAAGACATCATCATCCTTATCTTGCACGCCAGGCACAAGCGTAAGCATTGTAGAAAGAGCTGTCAGTCTTGATGACTATGATCTTAAGGACAGCATACCTGAAGGATATGATATTAGAGGCCAGCCTTTCAGGATAAGCTGTGAAGGCGGAAGATCACTTACCAATATAGCAATCCCTGACAATTTTGAGGATGTCCAGGTGTTGAGATGCGTCGGAGGCAGCTGCGGGACAGCAAAGAAAAGATCGATAACCACGATATCCTGCGAAGAAGGGGCTGCGATGAACATCACAAGGAAGACAGAATATCTTGCTGTAGAAGAGATGCCTGTAAATGTAAAAAGTATGACTATCAACCTTAGTGAGACTCAGGAGATATCCAGAGAGGATATAGATATCACCTTCCCTGATATAAATGATGCTATTGTCGATATATCCTCTGCTGATCAGGCAGTTGAGCAGCCGAAGAATGATAAAGCAAGGCTAGTTGGAACCCCTGTAAATATAGATATACATAGCAAAGAGCAGCTGCATGGCATGATGGACGTGTCTGTACCTTACTCTCTGGAAGACAATGAGACTGCAGTGTCCCTATTTGCCCAGATCAAAGAAGGCAACAATACCAGATGGGAATATATAGGAGGGGAAGTCGATCCTGAAACTATGAGCGTAAAGGCATCGATAAACCTTTCAAGCTATATAGGCACTAAGGCAGAGATACTTCTCGGCCCTATAGGAGTAGTATGCCCTTACTGTTTCAGCTCAAAGTTTGAGAATGTTTTCAAGCCATCTCCTGGCTCAAGGAATGTTATAATCCTTGTGCATGGCGTGTTCTCAACACCAGAAAGCTGGAGGGCATTGATAGATGACATCAGGCTCACAAACCAGCCATGGCAGGTATGGACCTATCTATATCCTACAGGGAGGTCAATAGAAGAAAATGCTGATGAGCTCGCAAGGCAGATCGAGCAGCATGATGGAGAATTTGATAATATCTATGTGATAGGCTACAGCCTTGGAGGCCTCGTTTCCCAGAAAGCCCTGGAGATGTCAGGATCAAGAGGATATGGATTCACAAAGAAGGTAAATGAGGTCATACTTGTCGCTACACCGAATGACGGGTCACCTATAGCAAACTATATCAAAGACATCATAGACCTTTTTGTCAATGGAGATATGGAAGGAGACTTCACACTTACCCCTATAGTAAATAAGCAGCTGATGACAGGGTTAAGGTCAGACAGGCTGCCTGGCGTAGAATACCAGGTCATATCAGGGACAAAGAGCTATGAGGTCGGAAGCCTTGACATAACAAGCAGGTTCTTCAACAACAAGGTTAACGATGGCCTGGTCGCATACACAAGCGCACAGCATGTAGGTGAAGGCTACATAAATACCAGCTGTGAGAACTATTGGCCTGTCAACAGCATACACCAGTCGATACCTAGCGATAAAGATGCGAGGAAGATAATAGAGAAGCTCATAGCTAAGAACATAAAAGAGCAGATGAGGGCTGAAGATGACAGGCAGCCTATAATGGGATACAGCCAGTTCATAGAGGTAGAGGTAGATGACTGCTCCAAAGAAGATGAATATATAATAATAGGGAAGAGGGTTGAAGAGAAAGAAACACAGAAGGAATTCCTATGCAACTGCGGCAATGGAATATGCGCAGGCATCGAGACCCCTACAATCTGCCCAGAAGACTGCGCAAGAGGAGAGATTGGAAAAGGGATGAGATTATACCTCATGTTACTTTTACTGATCGTGATAATATCTTTCCTAATAGTTGTCTGCGCAATATTCAGATGCGGGCCTTTCAAGAGACTTGAAGAGGAGGAGATAATGGCGAGGATAGATAAGCTCAACAGGGAATATGATAAGATAATTGAAAAGGAAGGTAAGAAAAAATGATAAAAGCAGTGATATTTGACCTTGATGACACATTAGATGATTATCATAGCGCGTCCATAGAGGCAAGGAAAGCTATGGGAGAGCTGGCATTCCAGAAGTATGGTATAGAAAGAGAAGATTTTATAGAGGCATATGGCAGCCTGAGCAATTTCTTTGTAGGACATTCTCCGAAGCCTCAGGATATAAAGAGGGAGATGTGGTTCTATGAGATATTCCGGATGCTCGGAGTCCCTGCAAAAGAGGAAGATATCTACGAGATGGAGAATATCTACTGGGACACTATCCATAAGAACCTGAAAGTCATAAAAGGTGTGAAGCCGACCCTTGAAAAGTTAAGAGAGCAGTTCAAGCTTGTGATCCTTACAGATTCTGACGGATATAGAGACATAAAGATAGGAAGGATAAGGCTGATAGGCCTTTACCAGCTCTTCGACCTTATAGTCACGACAGATGACACAGGGGTCAATAAGCCGGATCCTAAGAACTATGATTATATCTGTGGGAAGATAAGGCTCAAGCCTGACGAGATAGTCATGGTAGGGGACAAGCCTGAGGTTGATCTGGAAGGGGCTAAGAGATTCGGCATGCATACTATCTGGTTCAAGCATGGATTGTGGGCAAAAGACCGCGAAGGGGCAGACTTTGATTATGTGGATGCTCAGACATCAGATTTTGAGGATATACCCTCCATAATCCAAAGATTTAGATAGCCAGGAATGTTCTTACTATTAAATAAAAACAATAGAAAGGTTTATAAATACATTTCTTTAATCCTTGTTTATCCTGTCTTCGGGCATATAATGCCAGGATAAACAGGCATAAACATTAGAAAATGCATAAGGGGGCTGAATTTGAGTTTATATCTAGACAAGAAAAGATTGGATGGACTTATAGAGATAGTGCTTAATAATTATCACCTCTCTACAAGAAGGATCGATGCTCTTACAGACCTTACATCTTTTGTAATAGGCGGCGAGATAGATAGTTTTAGCCCTGATGAGATAAGGCTGACATATCACTGCCTTGATTATGCAATATCCAAGCATAGGCATGCCGAGAGGAAAGCGCCCATCTATGACCCTGAGAAAAAGGACTGGCTCTATATCTATTATTCAGTACACCCTCTAGAAGTAGGCGCTTCTATGTACAGCGCAGATGCGATAGAGAAGATAGCCGGCGTTTTCCACGACCTGGCAGAAGAGGTATCAAAAGAGGTCATAAAACGAATAGAAGGCCCAGGATCATCTGGAGAATCATTGGCTATATCAAAATACGATGAGATATATCAGAAAACCCTTGGCAAGATAGAAGAGATCATGTATAACATCTATGAGATCGAGTTCCCAGGGCAGCTCCAAGACAATCGGGATAAGGTCAACAACACGATAACAAGGATAATCAACACTGTCAACAAGCTTACCAGAAGGGTATACCAGGACTACTACGCCGATGTAAGCAAGATCTTTGAGAAAAGGAAGATAGGAGCAGGAGGAAGGTCAAAAGAAGAGTTTGATGAGGAAGACATGATAAGAGCCGCTAATGTCAAGATGAAAGACAGGGAGAATAACATAAGAAATCTAGGATGGGAAGTGGATGAATCCGAGGGTTGGAGATCTGGAGATGTAGGTCTAGCAGACCTTAATCTCAAGCATAGGCTTAAGATGAGACTCAGGAGCATGCTCGAGAAGGATCCTCTGTTCATAGGGGATAACCTTGCCTCAACCGATCTTGAGCTAAAAGCAGATACTCTCAATTATGACCATAGGCTGGCATCATTTCAGAAGATAAGGATATGCAAAGACTACGCAAAGAACAGGATATCCCACCTTCTGAGGTACCGGAAAGGGTTCCACGGTCCTGAAAGGCTTCAGGAGCTTTACAAGAATGTGATACTGATAAATGAGGTCAGGAAAAAGCTTATAGAGATAGAGTGGGAGGAAGATGGAGATCCTGGAAGATATGATGATATGGCAGACCTTACAGCAAGGATGGAGATATATATGAAAGATCTTATAGAGGCAAGCCTTGAACAGGCAGTAAAGTACAGGGATCATGTAAAGAAGTACCATATAAACCCTATAACAGCATGTTCTATTGAAGAAGAGAACGCCAGGTTCAAGAACGAAGGAGGCTATAATGCCATCACCTCGCCAAGGGAAGGTAGCAGGTTCCACGGCCTTTCTCAGAAGCTTTTTGATCCTGTGATAACAGACAAAAACACTAAATTCCTAAAATCAAGGAACAACCAATACCTTGGCGCCATCGCGCTCTCAGAGATACTTATGGCATTCAAGGAGAATGAGTATTACACCCTGGAAGGCATGAGCGGCAAAGGCCTTGAAGCGATAGACAAGCATCTGAACCTGCAAAAGAAGAAGAAGAAAGCAAAAGATAAGAAAGAAGGCGGCAAAGACAATAAGCCTAAAGGAGGACTGAAAAGCCTGCTGGCTATATTCTAGAATGGGATAAGAAGTTGATAATATGACAATAATACAATCTATAAGAGATGAATCCCTAAGGAAACAGCTGTATGATCTCGGAGAGGTCATAAAAGGGATATCAAAAGGGCAGCCGATAAGGAAAGCTACATTAGAAGAGCTCCTTAAGGAAAGGGAAGAAGAGTTCAATAGGATACTTGAAGAGGAGATGAAGGAAGGAGAGATTACACTAAGGTCTATTGAAGAGCTTTTCCTGAATATCGGCAGGCATAAGGCATCACAGTTCGAGATCTATGAAGGCAAGAGGAAGAAGGTAATGATAACCAATCTTGAGAGAGATTATTCTATAGCCTCTTTGAACTTCAGGGTCAAAGAGCTAGCAAGCCTGGACAAGACGATAATCTTTGCCGCCCTGACAGGGAAGGCTATATGGGATATGTATGGATCAAGAGCCT
>CAYNQH010000031.1:0-8715 GCA_964399255.1 uncultured Methanosarcinales archaeon
ATCTCCTTAACACAGCACTCTGTAGATACTGCATCGCTAGGATAAAGTATGACAGAATCCGGCATGCTGAGAAACATAGAGATATCCTCAAGGCCCATCTGGGAAGGCCCATCCTGGCCTATGCTAACTCCTACATGGCTTCCTACAATGTTGATGTTTGACCTTGAATAGACAGCCATCCTGATGAAATCATGCGCTCTTGTGAGGAATGCTGCGAAAGTTGAGATGAATGGTACAAATCCCATGGCTGAAAATCCTGCTGCCATGCCTGCCATGTTCTGCTCTGCGATAAAGCTCTGGAATCCCCTATCAGGGAAAGACTTCAAGAAGCCGCCGGTCATGGTAGAGTTTCCCACATCACCATCTATGACCACAACTTCCTTATTCTTCTTTCCAATATTGACAAGTGCGCTGCCAAAAGCTTCCCTTGTCGAAACTTTCATGCCAAGAGGGTACTTGGTGATAGGGAAATCTTTGATCTTTATCATTTCAGCCTTTTTATCTTTAAGCTGCTTCTTCAATCTCTTCGCATCTAGCGCCGAGGCTAGTTGTACATCAGCATGCCCTATCTCTTTAAGAGCTTCCTCTGCTTCCTCTATGGTTAGCGCCTTACCATGCCAACCTTCTTTGTTCTCAAGGAAGGATACGCCTTTGCCCTTGAAGGTCTTGGCCAGGATAGCAAAGGGCCTATTGCTCTTCTTTGCCAGATTAAGGGCATTTATGACCTGAGAGATATTGTTCCCTTCGATGATCTTAGTATCCCATCCAAATGCCTTGAACTTCTTCTCGTAAGCCTTTAGGTCATGGCCATGCATGGTCTGCCTTGACTGGCCCAGCCTGTTTATGTCAACTATCGCGCATAAGTTCGCGACCTTGTAGAATGCTGATGTATTGGCAGCTTCCCAGACAGATCCTTCTGCGACCTCTCCATCTCCTAGGAGGACGTATATCCTTCCATTTTTGCCCTGCATTTTTTTGGCAAGCGCCATGCCCAGCCCTTCTGAAAGTCCCTGGCCTAAGCTCCCTGTAGCAACTTTTATAAGAGGCATATTAGCAGTAGGATGCCCTTCAAGATCGCTTTTGATATTCCTTAGGGTGAGAAGCTCTTTCCTCTCTATCAATCCTGCCTCAGCATATGCTGCCCATAATATAGGGGCTGCGTGGCCTTTTGACAGGACAAACTCGTCATCCCTCTGCATAGCTGAAAAGAACAATCCTGATATTATCTCTGCGCATGACATGCAGCTTGTAGGATGTCCTGATCCTGCTACAGCAGTAGAGATTATAGAATGTATCCTGAGCTTGTTAGCCATCTGCTTAAGATCTTCTATTCTCTTCTTGTCTGCCATCTTTATATCCCTGCCTCTTTCTTTAATCCTTTTTTTAGTTTCTGAACAGATTTTGCAGCATCTTTTGAAGCCTGTATGAATGAGCCTACTACAAATAGGTTGGCTCCTGCATCTGCCGCATCTTTTATATTCTCTGGATTCATTCCCCCATCGACCTCAATATCCATATCAGGTACCCTCTTCCTGAGCTCCCTGACCTTATCAAGAGTCTTTGGAAGGAACTCTGCGCCGTAATAGCCTGGATTTACTGTCATTACAAGGACCTGCGATATCTTATCAAGGTAAGGCTTTATTTTTTCAATTGGTGTCGTAGGGTTTATAGCAATACCTGCCTTCTTCCCCTTATTTTTTATCAGCTTTATCAGCTGTATTATTTCAGGATCGTCCAATGCCTCAACATGGACTATGATAGTATCAACAATATCCCATCGTTTGCTTAGCCAGGATAAAGGGTTCTGCACCATGAGATGGGCCTCAACCGTGCAATCATTCTTAGGAAGGGTAAACTTAAAGTCAAGGGAACGTGTCGGGACGAACTTGCCGTCCATCACATCCAGCTGGAATGACTTAACATGACTCTTTACCTTATTGATCCTTTGATCAATCTCTTCCTGGGTTCCTGCTATTATTGAAGGGACTATTGATTTTTCCATCTGTCCTCTATAGATTTTATCTTGTTAAGCCTTCTCTTATGCCTTGGCTCTTTGCTGAAGGGAGTCTTAAGCCAGATATTTACTATCTTTTTTGCTTTGCTTGATGGCAGTGAAGGGATTGGTGCTAGTGTCTTGCCTCCTGCAAGGCATAAGATATTTGCATCGTTATGCTCCCTGCTAATCTTGGCTATCTTCTCTGTCCAGACAGCTACTGCTCTTATGCCTTTAAACTTGTTTGCTGCGATGCATATCCCTTCTGCGCTGCCGCAGAACAGTATACCTCTTGAACCCTTATATCTAGAAACTTTCTCTGCAACCTTTTCTGCATAATCAGGGTAGTCATCTGTCTTGATATACTTATAGGCCCCTAAGTCCTCTAAGTCAATGCCTGCCTTCAGCAGGTAAGATTTTACAGCTTCCTTTAGCTCAAAGCCTGCATGGTCTGATCCGAGGATAATTTTCATAGTTTACTTAAGCCTTTGTTCAGAAAGCTTGAGATGGTCAGTCTCTACCAATACAAGAGCTCCGAAGATCTGCTTCATCCTGGGATGCTCTGACTCCTTAGCAGCAGTCTTATAGAATTTTATCGCACGCTCCTCTCTTGCATGCGACTCCTCAAGATCTTTCTTATTTTCTGTCGAGCAGTCATCTGATGTAGGGATAGATATCTTATCAAGCTTCAGGATCTTCTTCCATATCGCAGCATGCTCTGCTTCTACTTTCCCTAATGCCTTGAAAAGCTGCTTGCCCTCCTCATCCTTTGTCTTATTGGCTGCGCAGAAGTAGAATGACGCGTTTGATATCTCTACTTCTAAGGCATGCTCTGCATTAGCCTTGTCCTTTGCGTTTAGCTTAACGTCAAATGTCTCCTTGAAATCTTTAGCCTCAACTATAAATTCGGCAGGAGCACCGCAGAAAGGACATCTTGTTGGAGGCGCTTCCCCGATGTAGGGATCCCCGCATATCTTGCATCTAAAAAGTTTAGCTTCTTCCATAATAACACCTCATTTTAAATATAGTCAGCCCAAGGCCGGGTCTTGCCCTTGCAGTTAGTGCAGGGGTTGCATCCCATGCCGCAGCCGCTATCATGCTTAGGGGAGTTGTTATATTTATTACTATCGGTTGAATAGCCTCCACAGGCATGCCCTTGGTCGTTTTGGCCATACATCCTTTTCAACCTGCGATACGTTCCTTCAAGAGGTCTGCCTCTATCTGCTCAACTATGTCACAGTCGACGCATTCGTCAAGGAACTGCCTCTTCTTGTATCTGCATTTTCCTTCATGGCATACTACTGGTTTTGTCATTTCGACCACCTCCTGGTTTTTTATCTATAGATATTAATGAGGCTGCTTAATTGCAGCAACCAAATATATCCTCAAAACATAAGTGCCCAGAAATTAAAAATTTCTGGCATCTTAGAAATGCTTTGCGTTTCACTTTGCTTTTCAAAGACATTCCGGCTCATAATACTCCTTCTCATGCTTGCATGAGGGGCATTTCTCAGGCGGTTCTGTCCCTTCATAGATATATCCGCACTTGCCGCATTTCCATTTTATCGGATTTTCCCTCTTGTAGACTGTGCCTTTCTCCACCATCTCAAGGAGCTTCTTATACCTAGCTTCATGATGGGCTTCTACCTTTGCTATCATCTTGAACAGTTTTGCCGCTTCCTTGTTCCCTTCTTCTTCTGCTTCCTTGGCAAAATCAGGATACATAGATACGGTCTCATGATGCTCTCCAGAGATCGCTTCCTTCAGGTTCGCCTTGGTGTCTCCGATACCTTTCAGCAGCTTGAGCTCGTCCTTCGCATGCTGCATCTCATTCATCGCTGTCTCTTCAAACAGTTTTGCGATGTAATGATAGCCTTCATTCCTCGCTACCTTCGCGAAATAGGTGTATTTGTTCCTTGCCTGGCTCTCTCCGGCAAAGGCTGCCTTAAGATTCTCTTCTGTCTTACTCATTTTGCTTATTCCTCCCTCTACATCTGAAATATGACTGTTACGCACTCTGGCGTGAAATCAGGGGATACAAGGTTCTTCATCGCATATTGGGATATGTTCTCCCGGAACATGTCTGTTATCTTGCCGCAGCTTTTGCATACGCAATGCTGGTGATAGCAAGTGTCACCGTCAAAATGGTACTCGCCGTTGACCTCTATCTTAAGTATCTCTCCGCTGTCTGCAAGCTTATGGAGGTTCCTGTAGACAGTCGCAAGAGTCATGGTAGGTATCTGCTTTACAACCTCAGAATATACATCTTCAGCAGTAGGGTGCGTCCTTACCCTGTCAAGATACTCCTTGACCTTCAGCATCTGAGGCGTGTTCCTTTTCCTTACCATATTGTCCCATTATTGATAATTATTATTAATTAATAAGCATTATTAATATTTAAATGTTTCGGAAAGAAGTTAAGGGAATGCTGAATAGGATATTATTTAAGCAGAATAAAAAAATAAAAATAAAAAAAGAAGTCTATTTTTGACCTATCTCTTCTTCTTTGCCTTTGCTGCCGGCTTTGCAGGCGCGCATGTGCAGCTTCCTCTGCAGCAGCACTTGCCTGTAACCGTCAGGACAAGCAGGATCAAGCCAGCAACTATTATTGCCCACCTCATCCATGAAGCACTGCTTAGGTATGCCAAAACAACGATTGCTATCGATAGGATCGCCCTGCAATAGCACATATTTTTCCAGTCTACGCACATTTTTTATTCACCTCTTTTTTTAAATCAAACTAATAAAGGTCTATCCTCTTCTGCTCGAGCTCTGCTGAGTATGACTTAAGGTCGACTACCAGGCCGTCAGTGGCCGCAATGGTCTGAACCCCTGTAAGTTTGGTTATCCTTCTTGCCTCCTGTATAGGGCTGATCTTGATCATCCCTGGCCCGAAATGTGTGAGGATAGCAAGCTTTGGCTTTATCTTGTTCAATATCTTGACAGTATCATCAGAACTCAGGTGGATCTTGCCCTTTACGCCGAAAGGAAGGGCATTATTTATTATCAGCACCTCGCAGTTTTCATAAAACCTTGCAAGGTCTGCGAAGTATAATGTATCAGAGGTGTAGCCTACGCAATATTCATTTGTTACGATCTTGAAACCCAGAGAATTCTTATGGTGCTTTGTCTTGACTGCCTCTATTATCAGGTCTCCAAGCCTTAACTTCTTGCCATGCTCCATTATGGTATTCTCTTTCAGGCATGACCTATGGTAAGGCGTTATCACCTCTTCATTAGTGTGCTTGTTCGTGATGAGATGGCCCTTCTTTGCCAGGCCTCCATGGGTCATTATATCTATAAGGACATTTGCATCATTAGAATGGTCTACATGGTCATGGCTTACAAGGATCATATTTGTCTTCTCTGGGTCTATCTTATACTGCAATGCTCTCAACAGTGCGCCAGGACCTGGATCAAGATGTATCTGACGTGAATCATCCTGTATTATGATTCCTCCGGTAGCCCTGGACTGCTCAGCCATCACATAACGGCCTCCTCCAGTGCCAAGAAAGACTATTTGGGGGTCCATAAGATAATCTTAGGAGGAGGAATATATAAAGCTTGTGGGGAGGGTTTAAAAATGTTCAGGCAGGCATCAGCAGAGGGTCTGACATGAAGGCTTCCCTTTTTACCTCATCAATGACATAGTAGGCCTTTATATCCTCAAGGTCGAACCTGCATTCTATATTCTCCTTAAAATCCTCAAAATCCCTTATGCTGCTGAATATCGCTTCGATAAGGAAGTCAAACCCATTGTTTATCTTGAAGACTGAATTGATGCTCTGGTTCTTAAGCAGGAACTCTTTGCATTCATCTTTCTTGTCCTTGCTGACTTTGATAAGCATGTTTACCCTAGTATCATAGCCTAGCTTTGAGAAATCAAGCAGGCTGGTATGTTTCCTTATCAGGCCGTGCTCATGATGCTTCAGCTTATCATATATCGTAGAGATCGGCACCCCTGTCTTCCTGCTTAGGTTTGTCAGTGTTGCCCGGGCATTCTGCCTAAGATGAGATATCAACTGGTACTCTTTAATGGATAGCATTTTATCACCTGCCATATTTTTATGATCATTATATGATTTTACGGCCATATATAAGTATGGTTAAGAATATATTCAACCAAAAGGTTTAATTTTGTGCATTATTTCGGAAAAAAAGGTTAAATTGAAATCATGCAAAATTACCGCAAAGTATTTAAAAATAAGGCGTTTTATAATCTCTGGACAGGCTAGACTGGGGGGTTAGCCATCCCCTGTCACCACAAATCGGCTTCATGGTGGGGTTGACGCTCAAGGAGCGGCATCTGCTTTGCGTGTTAGTCTTGGTTCGGACTATGACAGTCTGTCCCGGTGGATTGTATCTTCAAGGAACTGTGTCAGGGCAGGAATGCAGCAGCACTAACTTCTAGTTATGATGCTATCGGGGTAGCGGACTTGAGGAAGGATCAGGATCAACTAGCATGTGGGTAGGTGTCCATCTTTGGGTGCCTGTCCACTTTTATTATCCTAAAAAGGAATTAGATAAAACATCATTATTTTTCAAAATTTTTGATGGGGAACCAGGCAGTCTTATGCTCATTGAAGATATAGGAGATATCATAATAGGAATAGCTTTTTAAGAATTTGCTGTTGAAATCATCAAGTATCTTTTTTAGATGATCATTATCTTTTACAAAGAGCTCAAAAGAGATATCATACTTACCAAGCAGTTCACAGCAGAAAAGACATGATTTTGTATGATCAAAGAATTCTATTATTGATTCTTTTGACTTAGTTTCTATCAGAGATATATCCATCTGTATGAACTGGCGTTTAAATCTTGCCAGATCAAGACCTATAGAATTCTTAACAATAATCCCTTCTTCTTCTAGTTTTTTTATATGATATGAAATATTTTTCGGAGGAACACCTATTTTCCTAGACATCCTAACTATGCTTCTACCGGAATCTCTGCTCAAAAAATTGATGATCTTCATATCAGTAGGATCTACATTATAGTCTTCTCTTTTCTCATGATAAACCTCTAACCTTTTCTCCTGGTCAGATATTAGGAACCTATCAGGAAAATGTATGCTCTTGATTACAAAATGCACCTCTTTTGAAATTATTTTTTCCCCAAAACGATCAATGATATTCCTAAATATCCTGGTAAGTTCTGCCATACTTATTGCAATGAAGTAAAAGACTATATCTTGATTTCCTTCAGTCTCCCTTATATTTATGCAAGATTCCTCCTTCTTCAGGAAACTAATCAATTCTTGAAAACCTTCCCTGCTAATCTTTATAAGTGAAATAGATACCTTAAAATAATAATACCCTATCTTAGATGCGTTTATTATGCTATAAAAGTTCTTGACATATCCTCTCTCAATAAGATTTTTGATCCTATAGTTTACAGACTCCTTGGACATCCTTATCTTCCTCCCTATTGCTGAAGCAGAGATACGGGAGTCTGAGCATAGACTATGGAGGATTTTCTTATCATAAAGATCTATTTTTTCTCCCATATATTAATCAAAAACCAAAATATTATATAAATTTTTTCTTTTTGATAAAAATATCATTAGAATATATTAAATACTGTCTTGACCTAATAAAAGAGAGGTGGTAAGATGATAATAAAACACAAAAGTGCAAACACGAAGAATACAGTAGATATAACTAAAATTATAGGTAAGAAAGTTCTATCAAAATCTGGTAAAATGATGGGCTTTATTGAAACCTTACAAGTAAACCCCAAGAAGCTAACCATAGAAGGCATATGGATAGATAAGGGATTAATTGATACACCTGATTACATAGGAAGCAACTATATAAGCAGGTTGAACGGGAAGGGTGCAATTCTCCATATTGACCCTATTACAGAGGTTAAAGGGAAGATTGTGTATGATTCAAAAGGCAGGAAAATTGGCAAGGTAAGTTCAGTAAATCGTACAAAGAAGACAAACTCTCTCTCCGCAATCATAATCGATAGGGGCCTAATCAAAAAACCTCTAAAGTTAAGCGTAAGCAAGATAAAGAACATAGGGAAGAATATCATGCTTAAGATACAGGTAAAAACCCTGGATTAAATTCTTTAAAAAAAAAGGGGGTGGAGAGCAGGGGTGGTAAGACTGCTGCCTCCCCTCCCGCTATGATATAACCCAAAAAACGCGAGGAGAGGATATAAATGAAATTTAAAGAAAAAGATAAATTGACTGCTGGAGTGATAATAGTCCTAATCTTTGTTTTTGTTTTCGGGCTTGTATACTTTCTGTGGGGATACGGGCAAGATAGCATAATAATTAAAAAAGAGACAGTAGATATAGAAGGCCCAAAAAATGAAGATGTTCCAGAAGACCTATCCCCATCCGACAAAGATCAAGAAACCGACAAAGATGAAGAAAAAGAAGCTATATCCCCTGAAAATATAAAGCAAGAAGAATGTTCTGAGAACACAGCTTTAGGCTTTGAGAGATGTGAACCTAATGATGAGGGCAGTGTGAAAGTGTATCTAAGGCACAGAAAGACACATATAGGGACTGACAAGCCAATAAAAGCCTTCAAGATTGACTATTATGAGTATTTTACAGGAGAAGCCGAGAAAAAGAACCTTGTTAAAACTGAAATAATAAAGGAGGAAGTCTATGCAGGTGATGTGGTAATCCTTGACGCACCAACATACCCCCCGACAGGGCAAAGATATAACATGGAGATCACACATATTGTGAAGAAGGAAGG
>CAYNQH010000032.1:0-7858 GCA_964399255.1 uncultured Methanosarcinales archaeon
CTTAAGAAAGACTCATTTTTATCCTCTTTCTCTTCTTCTATATCCTTAGGATCAGGCAGAGACATCAGACCAAAGAGAAATGTTCCATACTTAAGGGATATATGGGCTTCTGTAGATTCAGGGATCTTCTTAACTTTCCTATGGGTCCTGTAGAACTCTTCGATAAGCGCCATCTTTTCAATCCCTTCACCATGGAGTATGAACCCATTAGGGATGTCAACCTTATCTTCAAGAAGATAGAAGTTCCTGCATCCTATGCTTATTCCGGCAGGAAGGATTGCATTTTTAGGTATAAGATTAAGGGGCATCCCTGCTGTTATGTTGATATCACCAGGAAATTTCATCTGAGGAACAGCCATTTTCTGTGCCTTAAGGAGGTTAGGAGAAATACCATATGCCCAGTCTATATGAGGATAAAAAGAATATTCTTTTCCTACCTGTAAAGCCGAGACAGGATCATGTTTTATGACCTCTTCTAGGTCTCTTGAAGTAGCCATGTAGAGCTTCCAGCCTCTCTCTTCTACCCTCCATATTATTTTTTGTCCTAACTCAGGTGTGAAATTTGAATAATCTTCCTCTTCAACTGACATACTGACACAGATGGAGTTTATGTTTTATAATATTTTCGATACTCCGGGATATAATAAGAAACTGATAAAAAATTGATAAGAGATTGATACAAATAAGGTCAATCTAAGAGGTACAGAAAGGATCAGAAAGAGCAATTTGCCAAAAATTATATTCAGTTTTGCGGTAAATGCCAAAAAACAGCTTAAGAACGTTTATATCTCTAGATTGAATAATCCTCTCAATAAGCTAGTGGAGGGAAAAATGAATACACAAGAAATTTTTGATATGGTCATGCCTAACGGAGCAAAGTTAAGAAAATTATATACGAAAAGGAGAGATACTAAAGCAAAGGTTGAGGAGATCAAGGCGAAGCAGAAACCTATCGATAAGGCGACAGTAGACCTCCTTAAGGCAAGCATAATAGTCAACCTAAGATATCTTGCTCAGGATACAGACCTAAATATAAAATTCACTACAAGCGACAGCTATCCTAGAAGTTCATTAGGGGCATGCGCAGTAAAAGCTTACGAGAGCGCATGCAGCAGGCTGGAAGAATCTTTAGAAGACAGCACATACATGCCTGCAAAGAGGGCTGCATTAGAGATGGTCCAGAAATTCGGAGAGAAGTATGTAACTGGCGAAAGGCCTTGCTGCATAGACTGCCATGAACAGCTTGCAGAGTTCAACAGGGATCTAGGCTGGGTGACAAAAGAGCTCGAGAAGGTCTCAGGGAAGTACAATCCTTCGCTGGCCAAGAGAAAAGAGGTCTTTGATGAGGCAAGCTCAGAGTTCTGGAAAGAAAGCGCAAAGTCAGCAGCGATATTAGGTGCTGTAAGCCTGGCAAGCACTGTCGTACTGGCTAAGATGCCTTATCTGGGAAGGGCTGTAAAGAGGATAGTCCTATAATGGACTAGAAGGTTACAAATTATTTCCAGCAGACAAAGAAATATCTTTTTGTTAGCTTATCGACCTTGTCGAACTGGGGGCTGGCGTATGCCCTGACCCTGTTAAAGCCTGCCCCCGCTAATAATCTTTTTATGTCCGAGAGAGAATATGCTTTTTCCTTATGCTCTTCTGTGTACATTACTCCTTCCTTATCCTTTGGGAACAATGTGAGCTTAGCAGTCCATACATCATCTTTTGCGGTGTTCTTCCAGACCAGGATATACTTGCCTAGGTCTTTGCATAGGTTAAGCCTTGCTATATCAAATGATATGCTATAGGCAGAGTTCATATCAAATATGAACGCTCCTTTCCTATCAAGCGCTCTCCTGACAGCAGCAAAAGCCTTCTTCAGGTCTTTCTCTTCAAGGAGATAGTTAAGGGAATCGAACATGCAGACTACGCAGTCAACCTTATTCTCGAGCCTGAAATCTCTCATATCTCCCCTCTTGAAAGATATCTTTAAACTTTCCTTCTTCGCCTTCTCCTTTGCTATCTTCAGCATATCAGCAGAAAGGTCTATCCCTATCAGTTTATATCTGCGAGCAAGAAGGACAGAAAGGTTGCCTGTACCGCAAGCCAGGTCAAGGATAGTCTTAGGCTTGAAGTTATTGTCAAGAAAAACAGACTGTATAAAAGATACCCATTCCTCATAAGGAGGAGTGCAGATGAGGTCATACACCTCGGCAAAGTGCCTATAAGCCGGTACTTTCATGATTATGAGCTCTTATTAAAACGGGAAAGCCAGATCTTAGAACGCTCTAAGGAAGCAAGGCATGAACTGACCGATGCAGGATCCTCTATCTTCTTGCAGGTCTCTTCGTCACCGGAAGGGTCTTTGCTGTATGTCCCGATACTCTCATAGCAGATGGATCTGCAACTTTCAGTAAGGCAGGTCTTACATGAGATTGGATCATGCTTGGCCAGAGCGTCATATGTAAGGCAGATCCTGTAGTTGTTATTATTATCTGGAGGTCCGAGAGGCTTGTAGATATCGCAGTTTGAAAATCCCCATACTGCCAACAAAAGAAAGATACATGCAAGAACAATAGTTATGTATAGCAGAACCTTCCTCAATTTATCATTCTTATAGATATGAGCGAATATGAATGAAGGTATAAGCGAGAATATTGCGACACAGATAAAGGCGTAGAAAGGAGCAATTACAAAGAAGATCACAGGCCCTAAACAATCTTCGCCTGCACAGGGCCATATCAGGCTGGCCACAATATTAGCTAGCTCGAAGAATACTGAAAGACCCGCCCAAAATGTAATATTAAACTTGAGCAGCCATATGTTAGAATATCCCTTCTCGAGTATCCTCCTCTCTGTAGAACGAATACTAAAAGCGAATATAGCGATGAATATCAGATAAAAGATAGAAATCGCAGATAAGTTATTGTAAAAATCATGCTGTATGCTGACATAGAAATAAGGGTTTGTAAGCACCAATGCAAGAAGAGTCCAGCCTATAAACAGAAGGGCCAAAGCAAGAATAGGCTTCCACCTTATCTTTTGACGCTTCGTGGCTTGTTTCATCCTAATATTATTGCTGCCTTGCCAGGCATCGCCTGCTTAGCCTTTGCTTCTTTAGAATCCTGAGCTCTGATTATATCTACATCAGCCTTGAACTCTTCTGTGAGAAGGGCTTTTGCGTTCTCAAGCGCCTCGATCTCTTCAGCCTGGGTGAGGACCTGTTTAGGCATCTTGCTCTCATCCTTAGCCAGCTTCGGGGCCATCTTTGTTATCTCCTGGCCGTAAGCTTTAAGGTCACTCTTCATCAATTCTCCTAGAATCTGTTTTACATCCCTTGTGTTGAGCATCATCTCTTTCATGATCCTGACAAAATCATATTTCCAGGGATCAGCAATAAACAAGGTTATCTTCGCAACCTTATCCTTCTTTGTCAATTCCTTGACAGCATTTATGTCTCCTATAGTAGATGATATGAAATCTTCAAGATACTCTGCCGTGAGGTCTATCCTTCCCTCATCATACTTAGGCCACCGAGCAAGAGATACGAAATCCTTATGGCCTAGCCCTTCCCATATCTCCTCGCATATGTGAGGTGCAAAAGGGGAAAGTATCTGGCATAATGTTTCCATGCATTCTATGAATATATCCTTCTTACATTCCCCATCAGTATACCTGTAGATAGAGTTTACATATTCCATCAGGCTCCCCACTGCAAGGCTTAGCTGGAAGCTCTCTATCTGCTCTGTCACCTTCTTTATGGTCTTGTGCATCTTTCCTATAATGTTCTTATCCCTATTGTTAGGTTCTCCTTCAGAATATGCCAGCTCGTCCTTCATTTCCCACAGCCTATGCACCCTGTTGACAAACCTAAAGGCTCCGGCTACGCCCTGGTCAGACCAGTCAAGCTCTTTCTCAGGAAGAGCAGCAAAAAGCATGAATATCCTAGTAGCATCAGAGCCGAACTTCTCTATGAAAGGCCCTGGATCAACCACATTGCCTATTGATTTTGACATCTTGGCCCCATCTTTAGTGACCATTCCCTGGCATAACAGCCTTGTGAAAGGCTCATCTATATTATGCAATCCTAGATCTCTGCAAGCCTTTGTATAGAACCTTGCATAAAGCAGATGGAGGACTGCGTGCTCTATCCCTCCTATGTACTGGTCCACAGGCATCCAATACTTAGCAGCTTCCTTGCTTACAGGCGCCTCGTCATTATTAGGATCAGAGAACCTGAAGAAATACCAGCTTGAGTCTACGAAAGTGTCCATAGTATCTGTCTCTCTTCTGGCTTCACCCCCGCACTTTGGGCATTTGGTGTTGACAAAGCTCTTGCTCCCTGCAAGAGGATTGCCTTCCCCTGTGAACTCAACATCGTCAGGAAGGAGAACAGGCAGGTCTTTCTCAGGCACAGGCATGGTACCGCAACTATCACAATATATTATAGGGATAGGCGTGCCCCAATAACGCTGCCTTGATATAAGCCAGTCTCTCAGCTTGTAGTTTACTGTCCTTTCTCCCCATCTTTTCTTCTCAAGCCATTTTGATATCTCTTCGATAGCATCAATGTTTCCCAGGCCATTAAATTCTTCAGAATTCACAAGTATCCCTTCATCCACAAAAGCTCTGGTCATCTTCTCAGCCTTGAGGTCCCACCCATCCTTAGGGCTTATCACTAACTTCAATGGAAGGCCATATTTCTTGGCGAACTCAAAATCACGCTGGTCATGTGTAGGCACGGCCATGACTGCTCCAGTACCGTAGTCCATAAGGGCATAGTCAGCAGCCCATAATGGGAATCTTTCCCCATTTACAGGGTTGATGAAATATACTCCTAAGAATATGCCGTTCTTTTCCTTGCCTTCTGCAGTCCTCTCTATGACAGATTTCTTCTTGACTTCCCTTATAAAATCGATAACTGATTTCTCGTTCTTGGTGCCTTTTGTCCATTCAAGGACCTTCGGATGTTCTACTGCAAGCACAAGGTAGGTTATCCCGAACACAGTATCAGGCCTTGTCGTGAAGGTGCTTATCTTGTCTATCTTATTGCCTTTCTCATCAACGACATCAAAGTGTATGATAGTGCCATGGCTCTTGCCGATCCAGTTCTTCTGCATGATCTTTACCCTTTCAGGCCAGTGCTGAAGCTTTGTGTCTATATCCTCAAGAAGCTCTTCAGCATAATCAGTTATCTTGAAAAACCACTGCTCTAGGTTCTTCTCCTCTACTTCACCCTTGCATCTCCAGCACTTACCATCCTCTACCTGCTCATTCGCAAGCACTGTGCCGCACCCTGCGCACCAGTTTATAGGCGCTTCTTTCTTATAAGCAAGCCCTTTCTTGAAAAGCTGGAGGAATACCCACTGGTTCCACCTGTAATATCCAGGGTCCATGCTCGTGACGAGCCTATCCCAGTCATAGCTAAGCCCGAGCATCTTCTGCTGGTCCATCATCATTGAACTTGTCTTCTCTGTCCAGGATTTAGGATGAGACTTATTCTTTATCGCAGCATTCTCTGCCGGAAGCCCAAAACTGTCATAGCCCATAGGATAAAGCACGTTGAATCCGTTCATCCTCTTGTATCTTGCAAAAGAATCCCCTATTGAATAATTTCTTAGGTGTCCCATGTGGAGCTTTCCGCTGGGATAAGGGTACATCTCAAGGACATAATATTTAGGCTTCTTAGTCTCTATAGATGTCTTGAATATGGCATTCTCAGACCATCTTCTCTGCCATTTTTCCTGTATTGCATTGAAGTCTACCATAAGGATTCAGGGAGCATAGGCTATATTTAAAGGTTTTTGAAAAATTACAAAGATAACTGAGACTCAGGTTCTGAAATAACTAGGGTCTCTTTCGCACCCAATGGCTTAAACAATTGAAGGTTTTTGAAAAAAGGTTGGATAATTCTAAAAAAAGATAAAAATGAAATCAGATCAATCTCTCCAAAGCATCCTTGCCGAACTCGCAAGCTCCTCTGCATTTGGCGAATGTGCATCTTGGACCATTGCCATACTTGACCAGATCTTCATAGATTTCTTTATTTGAGGAGAAAGTAGCATCAAGATAATCATTAAGGGTTGCCTTTGTCCTTCTCATTATCTCAAGCTGGGCCTGCCCGCATAGGCGCTCGTGCATCTTGCTTATAAAATCTGTATACTTCCCTGACTCATGGACTGTAATCAGCATGCCCTGAGGCCAGTCCGATTCAGAAGCCCTCCCCATGTCTGTGATCCATCGCTCAACAAGGACATCATCATCCTGTATTATCAGAGGTACAAAGAAATCAGGAGATTCACAGTCAGAGATAGGCTGCATCTCATAATCAAGGGTCCTATGCCTATGCAGCTGTGCAAGGCATGCGAAGGATGTCTGGTATGTTGTCGAGTAGTTCTCCCCGAACTCTGTCGCAAACTCAGGCCTTTTTGCGAACATGCTGAGATGCCTGTCGTTCATCGATTCAAGATTTTCGATATAGAACCTTTCAAGGAGGTTGTTGAATTCCTCCATGAAACTTTTCACCTTAGCGTTGAACCTTGTGTCAGGAGCCTCTGCAACAAACTCTCCAAAATAGTTCATTATATAGTTTGCCTGCCTGATAGAGACAGTGTGGACCATCTGTGTAGGCGTGAAGACAGAAGTAAGGTAGCGCGCATTCTCCTGCGCAAGCTTCTCTATCCTCTGATCCGAGAGGATGCCGGAATATCCTGCCTTTATCTTATCCTTGAATATCCCCATCCATCTATCGTAAAGCTCCTTCTGGGATCCTTCAAGCTCCATCTTTGTATACCTTGCAGATTTCTCTGATGTTGTGCACATCTTCTCGTTATTCAGGAGCATAGCTCCGAACTTAGGGATATCTGAGATCTCAAGATTAAGCATGACATGGTCATGCACGCTATGATGCCCGCTCTTAAGGGTCCTCTCAGTGAGCGAAGTCCTATCTTCCTCTTTTGAAAGGACTTCAAAAGGCTTGTCAGAATAACAGACTCTTGCTGCTGCCCTATTGAATTTCAAAGCGCTGCTCTTGGTCTTTATGCCGTTAGTGCTTCCTACAATCTTTACTTTCATCACTACAACCCCCTTGTTTTATTGATATATTTCCTATAGACTATTGAGGAAAAAATTAGAGAAGAGGTTTATAAGTTTTGTTATGATAGAGTATACCTCTCAAAAATATACCTCCTTATTCGTCCACAATTAGTGGTGCATTCATGCAAAAATATCGAAATATTTATAAACCCATAAATAATAATATATACTGCGTGGGGGTCCTGAAGAGGGACCACAGTGAACCAAGGACTTCAAGAGATTTTGCAAAAAACAGGTGAAGACGCTGGTTACAGCAAAGGTCTTATAAGACATAGAACTCTTATTTCTAAGATTTCAGAGCATGAAGAGATGCAATCTCAGTACTACACATTCATCCGGATATTAGGCAGGCTTGGAGTCAAGGATGCACCACCTCAAAGCTTCTCAGTAAGCGAGAAAGGATTATGGTTCTATGATTCTATAGACAGGAACATACTTTCATATGATGACCAAGCAGCAAGAGATGTCATATATCTCCCTAAAAAAGGAATTGTTATCGACACAAAGAAGATATCAACAGATCTTCAGCCATCCTTAAGGCGGACAGAAATATCCTATATCATAAATGAAGACAAAAGCCTTGAACTGCTACTAAAAAACGGGTTCAACCCTAAAAGAGACAGCTGGTCTCCAACATACTACGACAGCTGTGTAGAATGCAACACAACACATATGTTCTTAAGAAGATTCTTGGAAGAATACCTGCTCAAGGTAGATGAGAATGCTAATTTCCATTTTGAATCAGAGCTTTTATGCACAGACAGTAAGTGGGGTTTCC
>CAYNQH010000032.1:7868-8537 GCA_964399255.1 uncultured Methanosarcinales archaeon
GGAGCCTTTTCTTCCCTTTCAGATATGACAATAACAGCAGGGAGCATCCACTTCCAGACAAGGACCTTGCAGGATTCAAAGGGATGCATAGGGAAGCATTATCAGCCCTTAAAGAAGTGAACGATACTCTTCTTGCCCAGGAAGCAGCGATATTGATAGGGATAAACAAGATCCTGTACAACAAAGAGCTTTCTGCAAGGAATATGAGAAATCTTCAGAAGAAAACACATAACATAAAAGACCTAAATGCTCTTGCAAGGTTGAGGATGCAGGAAAGGGATATGAAAAGGCCAGCAAGGGATACTATGCCTACTGACAAAGGCCAGTATCCTTCAGGATATCAATGATCACCAGGATGGTAGCGGAAGGTATAAAACCATCTATGAGCCCTAAAACACCAAGACCTGGCGCTATAAGTTCTCCTAATGAAAGATAAGCAAGCCTCTTATCCTTTAATATCGCGAACAATACTGCAAAAGTGACTATATCCCATAAGGTGTTCACTAGAGGTATCCAGCAGATAAGAAGATCTATCAGGTCCAGGATTATCGCGGTTAAAATCTTAAGTTTTGTAAGATATATCCTGACCCTTCCAAGAAGATTATTGTTCTTATGCTTATGGCTTTGGCTCTTAGAATAATGATCCATCATCTATTTTAGGCTGGCAGA
>CAYNQH010000033.1:0-8437 GCA_964399255.1 uncultured Methanosarcinales archaeon
TTCAGAACGGGCCGTGCCTTGGAGAGAGGGAATCAAAGAACTTTGTCATCCCTTTATACCCCGGCTCCCTTATAGTGCAGATGCAGATATGCAGCAAATGATCAGCAAGAGGATATCAGATGCTATTATGGATCTATGCCTCTCTTGCTGTGTTGACAGCTTAACAAGATGGAACTTTTAAAGAGCAAAAAGGCGCAGGAAGCCGGAGCGATAGAAGGCGCAGGCATGAAGACCTGGATGAAACTTGTCATCTTCGCCTTCTTCGCCATGATAGCGATTTACATAACATATAAGATACTGAGCAGGCTGACATCATGAGAAAAGAAGAGAAATTTAGAGCACAGAAACCCTCTGCAGGAAAAAGATCCCAGCTTATAACCTTAAGAAACCTGATAATTGCGGCTATAGTAGGATTCATAATATTCTGGATAGGGAATGCCATGGCCGATATAGTGAAAGAGTCGAGCGATTCAGAGGTATGCAGGCTGAGCCTTTACTCTGCAGCATTGATGGAGAAAGGCACAGCAAGCTTTGCCAATCCTACTATACAATGCGAGATCCAGGAGAAAGTATTCAACAAACAGCCAGAAGAAGAGATAAAAAGATCGATCCTTGAATCTTTCAAAGATGCAGTCTGGATAGCTGGAGGAGAGGACCCTATAGAATGGGGAGATACTGATTATTTTTCAGGCAAGGTCTCATGCCTGACCTGGGCAGTGATACGTTTTGAGGGCGATGCAAAGGCAAAAGGCATGATAAAAGGGATGCATGACTATGCTAAGACGCTAAAGTATCCTGGAAGATCCACAACATTCATGGAATATTTTGAAGAGATCAACAAAAAGGCTGAAAATGATGAGCTTGAGCTGGGGGTTTTCTTCCCTGATTATATCTCGACAGACCAGGATTATTATATCATGATAAGGAATGACCGGTCAAAGACCATGGTAGAGCTTCTTCAGGGAGATACGACACTGCACCTGTGGGGCGACTACTATCTGTCGAACGACCCAACCAAATATACAATAAAACAGATAGTTGTCATGGTTGGCGCAAAGACGAACATTGATTATATCAAGAAATGCGAGGCCCTGGTGAACTAGGATGGTGAAGAAAGGCCAGTCTACATTATATTACGGCCTTGGTGCTGTTGTAAGCGTGGCTGTGATACTTCTGATATACCTTGCCTTCCTCAGAGATGTGTCTATCGTATCCCAATCAGCGAGCATAAACGAGAGATGCAAGAAGAGCGTGCAGCTCTACTGTTCAGCCCAGGTATCTGATAAGAGCTTCTTTGACAGCGTAGACTGCCAGACCCAATACGAGACGATATCAAACGATCTTGATGATGCCCAGATAAAGATGAATCTTGCCAATGCTATGTACCATTGCTGGGATAATATGGGCCGAGGCCAGTGCGAGCTCTTCCCGACACCTCAGGAGAAGCAGTGCATAGTATGCCATGTTTTAAATTTTGAAGGCGAAGGCAGAGAAGTCAAGGGCCTGATACCTTACATGGTAGACAATAAGGCGCCTTTCTCTGAAGAGACATATTATGAGTTTATAACCAATGAGAGGCTTTCTGCGCAGGATAAGGGTGCGGCTTCATCATCGCCAGATGTCATAAACACAAAAGAATCATATGCAGTAGTATTCGGGATATTCAAGAAGAACTGGATAACCAAGTTCCAGGCCCAGACAAGCAGCGGCGTAGCTGCAGGAACTACAGGAGCTATAGGCACAGGCCTGGTCATAAGCTATTTTATCCCAGGCATGAACATTGTAACCTTAGCAGGCACTGCGATCGTGGGAGGAGTCATGATAGGTGCAGGAGCGTATTATGGCGCTGGAAAGGTATACGAGACAGATTATGATGCAGATGTTGTGATAATACCCTATAAGGACCTTTACACTTTCGGATGCGATGAGATGAGAGGCAAGCAGTATAAAGAATAGGGTTAGATAAATGAATTAGATCAATAAATTAGGTAAATATCAAGGAATAGATTTAAATATCAAATGAGGATGGATATGGCTATAAGGATGGCTATAAGGAGGATTCGAAGATGGTCAATAGTTTCATAAGCATGATAAGGTCCAAAAAGGGATTTCTAGAGAGCAATATACTGAAGCTCATACTTTTTGTCGCCCTGCTTTTTGTGATAATGTATATCCTATTGAGGGTTACTGGTGTGCTTGACATGCTCAAGTGCGGCCTCAAGACAATGCTTGGAGGAGTATGCTAGATGGTACTTGAAAGGCTTGGCAAGATGATCATCGGCCTTGTCGTAGTAGCACTCCTGCTTTTCGGCCTTACTCAGTATGGTAGGCCTGCTCTTGAGAGGATAATAGGGTATGAGAACCAGATACCTATGGATGTACAGACCTCTGAGGAAAGGCAGCTCTATGAGTTCGGAGGCCAGCTCAGGGTATTTGAGAGCCTTCTTGTGTCTAAGAAAGATTCTATGGAAAAGAGCGAACTGGACAGCAATCTCAAGTCTATGAAGGAGTCTATAGAGAAGATACCTGCTGATAAGCTTAAGAAAGAATCCATAGAAAAGAGAGACGCCCTGCTAAAAGATATAGGTTCAGACTATAAGGCTTATGATGCTTTCTTAGAGAAAGACCTGAAGAAAAGGATAAACCTGCTCCTTGATGTTTCTAAGGTGCATTCTAACCCTGAGATAGCCAACGCCTGCTATGCAGATATATGCATTGGTTATATGAAGCTGAATGATTATAACAAGGCAAAGGAATACTACCTTAAGGTCCCCGGATCAATCCTGCTGTCAAAGTACAGCGTTGAGATAATAGAAGCATGCAAGAAGCCGGGAAAATGCGAAGCATATAATTCAGCCTCTGACGAGGCAAAGAGCTGCAGGGAAAACCTATGCTTTTACCATTATGATAAATCACCTGCTGAAGGCACAGGCTGCTGGTACGAGGCAGGCCTGCTCAACAATAAATGCCAGAACTGCGAAGCAGGGATGGCCTGCGAGAGCTATGGAGAAAGCAGCGGTGCATGCGAGAAGAATCCCTGCAGGGACTTCTCTGATTTTGACGGCGCATTCTGCAAGATTGAAGGAAGCAAGTGCGTGTCAAGCTATTGCTGCGCAGAAAGGGTGGTAGATGCAGGGGTAGGCTGGCTCGGCGGTAATCCCAGCCCGGTTATCTTATCTTGCAAAGGTATACCTACAGGCTTTAGGCTAAGCACAAGATGCACTGATGCCCAATGGGAGCTTTACCATTCAGCTGAAGCAAGCACTGAACCTAAATGTGATATTATCAAAGGCTGCAAGGATTATGTAAAAGTAGAATGGTGCAATCAGGATAGTTGCGATGTAGGCCCTAAAACATATGCTAATCTCAGAGGATGCTATAATGATGGTGCCGTGTGCAATGCCTGCAAGGAAAGGAGCCTTGGCATGACCTGTGAAGATTATGGCACTAGCCAAGAAAGCTGCGATAAGTTCAAGAAGATGACCCCTTGTTCAGGTTCAAGAGAGACCATCTCAGGAAAAGAGATAGTGACTACGATCATAAAGGGCGAGCCATGCCGATGGGATGGCAGCAAGTGCTTGTCCCAGGTCTGCTGTGTAATGCCAGACAGTACATCTGCTATCCCTACAGCGATGCCTGCCAGTAGTGTCGGAAGCGGAGCTAAGATCGTAGACTGCGCGAAAATCCCTTCAGGATATAAAAGATGCGACAACTGCTGTTCAGAAGAGCACTGGCTTTCCTGCCTTGATGAAGAGAAAGTAGGGATGAGCATAACCCAATCTTATGGCACATGTGAGAATACTATAAAATAACTCCCTTAACCTTCCAGATGCTATTTTTTGATTTGTTGTATTTGTATTTGCAGAGCATTGAAACTACCACAACATTTATATATAACCTGTGCCTTAAATCACGATAATAGCGTTAATATGGCATGATTCGGCCTTTTTAAGCTCAAAATGAGGTGGAGAGGATGAAAAAAGAGGGATTGTTCGACAAGAAAGCCCAAGGAATGAGCATGAATATCATTGTAGTCGCTGCAATAGCTCTTCTTGTGCTCGTTATTCTAACCCTGATATTTACCGGAAGGATAAGCATATTCACAAGAGAGGTCCAGCAGTGCAAAGGCAGCTGTGTTGATGTAGGAACCTGCCAGACAGGATCTAATGCACAGTTCAAGAAGATAGATAGTTCTGGATCGTGTCTATTGCCTGATAAATCTGTAGACACTACAAAAGAGTGCTGCATATCCGCGATATAGATCAAAATGAATTTTATTTCTTTCTTTTCTTTCTCCTCAAAAAAATCTCAGGCGAAAACATTAAAGATAGTGATTCCTGCATTAGTGATCATAGCCTTCATATTCATAATCCTATTATACCCTCGTAAGACCGTGTACGAGACACCTCTTGATAACTGCGCGGAAAAAGGCGGCACCTCCTGCATAGCAGAAGGCCAGGAATGCCCATCTGATGGCATGGTATATGAGAAGAAGGACAGGACAGACTGCATCTCAGAAGGGATGAGGTACTGCTGCGTGCCAGTAAGCCTCAAGGTTCCATGATGCTGGTATGATCATGCTTGTATAATCCTTCTTGTATTATCAGGAAGGCATAAGGTCAATAAATAGATATGTTCAATAAAGAGATAAGCTAATATAATAAGAGATAAAAGATGGTAAAAGGGAGTAAGATGATGAAAAAAGCAGATATCTCAATAACTACAATAATAGTTGCGGTTATTGCTCTGATAGTGATGATCGTGCTTATAGCGATATTCAGCGGCAAGATAGCTTTCTTCTCCAGAGGAGTTGACAGCTGCACTGACAAAGGGGGCCAATGCGTTCCAGACTGTGAGAGTGGATACCAAGCCCCTGCAGGCAAGAGAGTAGGTGCTTTCAGCCAGCTTAAAGGGCTGAAGGACTGCAAGGAGAATATCTGCTGCATCCCTATATATCTTGTTGATGATAACTGATTGATTATTATTTATTGATTATTATTGATGGAAGAGGTACATATGCTAAGACTGCAAAGAAAAGCTCAGTCAATGAGCATGAACATGATAATCGTAGCGGTCATCGCGCTAATAGTGCTTGTCGTAGTGCTGGTCATCTTCGGAGGCAAGGCAGGGTTCTTCAGCAGGAATATCGATGCCTGCAAGGAAAGGAACGGTATCTGTGCATCGACCGCTGACCAATGCCCTTCAGCGACTACAACACCCATAAGGAATGATAATGGATTCAGCGATTGCCAGAAAGGGCAGGTATACTGCTGCTTTAGGGTGCTTAATGACCCTGTAATTCCCTCTGGTGGCTGATCATCTAAGACATAAGTGAGGTATGATAATATGAAAAGCATAAACAAGAAAGCTGATCTGAGCCTTACAGTCATAATAGTCGCAGCTGTAGCATTGATAGTCCTGATAATATTGATAGCGATATTTTCCGGAAGGATGGGCACATGGGGCAAGATCTTCAACAAGGAGACAGAAGAGGGAGCGACGAAGAGATGCAAGCTCCCAGGGACTGATAATGAGTGCGGCCAGTGCCCTACAGGAAGCGGAGGCATAGAGCGGCTAGCAGACGATAAGTGGATCGACTGCAACGGAGCAGTATGCTGCTTTAAATAATGGTTTTGCTATCAATCGAATAACAAAAAAGGAGAGACCTCATGAAGATTTTTAACAATAAGAAAAGCCAGACCCTGGATAAAGAGACTGCTATAGTGCTCATAATACTGGTCTTCCTCCTTCTCATCCTCCTTTTTGTCGCAGGAGGGCCTTTCTATAGGCTTCTAAGAGGCAGCGCAGAGAAATATGAGAGATGTGAGAACACTCAGCTGTATACTGCAGAGGTTATCGCATCATGCGAAGGGGTAGTTTTAGGCACCCAGTGTGATGAATGCTCTAAGGCAGTCGATGCGTCAGGCGCAGAGATATTCTGCTGCAAGAAGATAAACCAAAGAAAATAGATGATAGGATAGAAGGATAATGATGAAAAATAAGAAAGGGCTGGAGATGGCAGGCAATACTATGGTGGTGCTGGTCATACTGCTCATACTCCTTGTTGTCACATTCTTCTTCATAAGCAGGTTCATCCTTGGACCTACAAACACTCTCTCTAATCCCTGCAATGGCGAGACAGAATATTCCACCTTAGAGGAATGCAACACTGCCTGCAACGTATTCTGCAGGACAGCCGAACTAAAAGAGTCAAAAGATTCATCTGCTGTCAAGACAGTGTACTGCTGCGTAGGCGGAAAAAAATCCTAGGCTCCTCTGTTCGCATAGCTGGTCCATAGATATTATCATATGCTCCTTTAAGATCATATATCCCTATAAGAACAGGAAGATTCAGGCTTATCGGATATTTCAAAAGACAATGGATAATAAAAAAGCTATAGAATATAACCTCATAATCGGAGGCATAATGTTTGCCATAATACTCCTTGCTACAATAGTTGTGGGTATCAAGGTCTGGGGGCTTATATCAGGCAATAAACCTTTGGACCCTAACTCAAAGAATAATATCAACCGGCTTTCTGATACGATAAATTCAATGGAAGAAGGCGAGAGGAATACTATACCTTTGCAGTTCGGAGATGATTATAGCCTTAGGGGAGGGAAGAACACCCCTTGCGGACTTCAGTGCCTCTGTCTCTGCCCTAAAGACGGATGCGAAGAGAAGACATTCATAAAGAAATGCTTTGACAGGGAAGTTGTTGTTTCTGGAGGGGGTATAGGGGGGAGCGATAATGTCATGATGGTATTCCTTTCCAAGACAGACAAGAATATTGAGGTGGGATCCGAGATGACCCTTTCAGGTTATGGTAATGTGCCGGAATCAGGAACATGCACCAGCTCAGCCCAGTGCTCCAAAGGGTATTGCAGCAAAGGAGGGTATTGCATAGACTGGAAGAAGTTAGGAGAGCCTTGTGTAGGGGTAGCTATAGATGGGGATGATTATGCATGCGCCAGATATGTAGAGGTTGCGAGATGTGATAGTGGTTCAGGAGATCCTGAAGATATTAACTATTATACCGATAAATGCATTGCAGGCAAAGGCCTGGCTCCTGAAGGGGAATATTGCACCGCTAACTGGCAGTGTCCAGGAAAACTCCACTGTGCTTGTGCAGGATGGAGCACAGAACTTCTTGCCAATACACCTGAGAATAAGCTGAAGAATATGGGGCCTAAATGCCTTTATGGAACATGCGAAAAGAAGGCAACAATAGGTTTTGCATGTGATGGTTGGAATGTAAACGATCCTGATATGGCCTGTGAATCAGGTATATGTAATGAAGGAAAATCAGATAATTTCTGTGATACCCCTTAACTCTTTTATTCTGGAGGATAGGGCTTTTCTGAGGTTTTTCAAACCCTAAAATATTTAAATAGAGCCTATTTAAATGCTTTTTATATGGGAAAAAGGGGTAGAAGCGTGTTTTTAGGCAGAAAGAGGAATAAGAAGGCTAATATCACTCAGGAAGTCTATTTTGTCATGATAGAGATAATACTTGTCACTATAGTGGGATTTGCCCTGACATTCTATGTGAGGAGCGAGGCCAATAACCTCAACTTTGAGAAGAAATTTATTGTAAGAGATATATCATTTCTTCTTACCGCTGCATACGCAGCCCCTGAGATGCTTGATTATACCTATTATGGGGATATGTCTAACTATGATATAGAGCTCCTGTTCAAGACGCCGCAGCTGATAATAACAGAGCAGGGGAAGACCTTAATGACAATATACCGTTACGGCGCAAACACCAACCTGGGCATGCTCAATAAGGTTGTCCTGACTTCAGAGCCCCTCACTTTCCAGAAGACAAAGACTTCCTTGAAAGTCAATGAGTTTGTGCCTCAGGCGCCTATAACTATCACAGAATCAGATACATATGTGGATAATTGGGAGAGCAGGATGAAGATATTCATAGATCCCTCGTTCGGCCAGGGGGCAGGAGATATCTTTGAGCAGAAGAAAGAATGGGAGATAACAAACAATATTGCTAGGATAATGAAATCTGCAGGCATGCTGCCTAATGCTTTCCTCACAAAAGAAGGGACTTCAAACCCTTCGATCTCTGAAAGGCTCGTGTCTGTAGGCGGCGCTGACATGATAATAAACCTGAGATTCCCGAGCTATGGCTTTGACACTGACGAGAATCCCCTTATAATAGAGATCTCTGATAAGACCTCAGATGATATATCCAAGAACTCTTTGAAGCTAGGACAGCTTATCCTGATAGCACTCAAGGAGCAGGAGAGCGACATCCTCCCGAATCTGAAACAGTTCTCTTCATCACAGGTGATACGGATAGATCCCTCAACCCTTGATCAGCAGGACCCAAGCAGGATACTTCTTGCTGATACTGTTGCAGTTGCTGTCAAGATAGCTGATATTGACAAGGAGGTTGTCAACCAGCATACTATAGCC